>JBBIKO010000110.1:0-6597 GCA_037445415.1 Bacteroidota bacterium | reverse complement strand
GGCAGTAGGGTCGTTATCAATAGTAACACTGTTTGTTGCTTTTGCTATTATTTTACCATTTTTAACTATTACAGCACCAAACGGACCACCGCCTTTGTCAATATTTTCATCTGATAAACGAATAGCTTCTTTCATAAATATTTCTTCAAACGAACTCATATTTTTTTAAACAAATTTATTTTAAATTTTTTTATTTTCAGCAGTTTAGTTTATTAATATTTTAATTTTCCGATAAAACAAGCTATAATATTAACTAAAAACTTTTGGTCAAAATATTTTAGTAAAATTAAAACTTTTACACAAAAACATTAATACCTTGGTACAAAGTATTACCAATAGATTAGATTTTTTTAAACATAAAGTAATATTCCTTACTGCTAACACGAAGGAATACTAAAAATTTTTTGTTAACTGTTGTAAAAAATAGAAATCAAATTATCAATAAACTTTAAAAAATTTTGGAAATATTTTTTAAACTAACCTTGTTAAAGGTCCCTATGTATTATTTTATTATATTCTGTATTATGTTTATAATCTTATTAAAAACAACTTCTGGTTTGGCAATAATGTTTTTATCGCTGCAGTCGAGATACAATAAATCAAAGTTTTTGCATAAATACAAATATTCGTTTCGAACATCATTTTGAAATTGTATATTTTGCTCGTGAATATCATTCTTGCCTTTTAAATATACTCTATCTTCTCCGTTTCGATTTTGTTTTAATTTTTCTTCGATGAATTGTAGTGGTACATCTAAAAATATATTTATTTCTGGACGTGGAATTTTATAGAATTCGTATTCAAAGTTTAAAATCCAATTACGCAAATATTCTTTTTCTTTTTCGTTTTTTAGTTTTGCACATTGGTACGCTAAATTGGAATATACATAACGATCTAAGATAACAACGAAATTGTTTTTTAAATAATTTTCAATTTCTTTAGCAGCATTCCATCTATCGCCTGCATACAAAACTGCAACTAACTTTGGATGAACCTGATGAATATTGCCTAAGTCGCCACGTAAAAAATCAGCAATTAGCTCTCCGAAGTAAGGGGTATTAAGGCGTGGAAAATGTAGGAAAAAGACATTTTTTTCTTTATTTTTTAAATAATTACACAATAATTGTACTTGTGTTGATTTCCCTGCTCCATCTAACCCTTCGAGAACTATTAGAGGCATAAATATTTTGATTAATTTTACAAAAAAAAATAATGGTTAAAGATACAATTTTTCGAAAAAAGAAAAGTTTGCGTTTTAGAGATAAAATTTATTATATCGAACAACCCATTGTTATGGGAATAATAAATATTACAAACGATTCTTTTTATTCTTGTAGTAGAGTACAATCTGTTGATAATTTTTTAGCACTAATAAAAAAAATGTTAGACGAAGGAGCTACTATTATAGATGTTGGTGCAGTATCATCGAGACCTGGAGCAGAAATTATAAGCCATAAAGAGGAAATTGAACGTTTAAAGCCATTTTTGGAAGTTGCTGTCAAGGCATTTCCTGATGTATGGTTTTCTATTGATACATATAATTCTTATACTGCATCTGTTTGCGTTGAGAAATATGGTTTTTATATGATAAACGATATCTCTGCTGGCAATATAGATAGCGAAATGTTTTTTACGGTAGTTCGATTAAATGTTCCATACGTTATTATGCACATGAAAGGTATTCCAAAAAATATGCAACAAAATACAAACTATGAAGATGTTGTTTCTGAAGTTATTCAGTTTCTTGGAGCAAAAAAATACGAACTAACTTCAAAAGGGTTAAATGATATAATTGTTGATCCAGGGTTTGGATTTGGTAAAACTATTGAACAAAATTTTAAGTTATTGAAAAATTTAAATAGTTTTATGATATTAGATTGTCCAATTTTAGTTGGTTTATCGAGAAAATCGATGATATATAAAACATTGCAAATTACACCTGAAGATTCTTTAGTTGGAACAAATGTTTTACAATCAATAGCAATTTTAAACAATGCTGATATTATTCGAACTCACGATGTTAGAGAAGCTATACATACAATAAAATTAACAATGTCATATAAAGATGTTTAAAATTTGTAACTTCGTAATAATTTTATGATACAACTCTTTATACATATCACTTTATTTGATGTGCTAGATATCTTACTTTTTGCCTTTATTTTGTATAAAGTTTATATGTTGGTTAAAGGCTCAATAGCAATTAACATTTTTATAGGAATTGCTTTGATATATATATTGTGGTTAGCTGTTAGAGCTTTTAAAATGCAATTGATGGAAGGATTGCTTGGACAGATTATGGGAGTTGGGATGATTGCACTTGTTATTGTATTCCAGCAAGAAGTTCGTAGGTTTTTATTATTAATAGGTTCAAGATATTTTTCGATAAATTATCGTTTAAAAATTTTGAATTTTTTTAAGATTCAAAAACGAACAAAACCTTTGTTGAATTTTTCGTCGCTTGAAATGGCACTTAAAACATTGTCGGAAAAGAAATTAGGAGCTTTAATAGTTATTGCAAATAAACTGAGTTTATTCAATTATTCGCAAGTTGGAGATTCGTTAAATGCATGTATTTCGAGTCGTTTGATTGAAAGCATTTTTTCAAAAGATAGCCCACTACACGATGGTGCAGTTCTTATTCATAATAATAAAATTGTTTCCGCTCGTTGTATTTTGCCTATTAGCGATAGAGTAGATTTACCTCCGCATTATGGAACTCGTCATAGAGCTGCAATTGGTATGTCTGAATTTACCGATTCTTATGTTATAGTTGTTTCGGAAGAAAATGGTGCAATAAGTTATGCACACGGGGCTACTTTATATTACGATGTTACTATTGAGGACATAAAAAAAGAACTTGAAAAAGAATTTACTATTGTTTAATTTTATAATTTGCTATGAAAATTGCTATTACAGGGAGCAATGGTTTTATTGGCAAGTCGTTAATAGAAGAGCTTGAAAAAAAATCGTATGAATGCATTGCTATACCGCATAAACTTATATATAATGATGATTTAATAGTAAATTTAGCAGGTACTAGCATACAAAAGCGCTGGACAAGAGCTAATAAATTTGCTATTTATCAAAGTCGTGTTCATACTACAAATAAATTAGTTAAAGCAATTGCAAATTCTGTTAAAAGACCAAAGAAAATAATTTCTGCTTCGGCTATTGGCATTTACGATAAAAAAAATATTCATGATGAGTATTCTCACAATTTATCGTACAATTTTTTAGGCAAAGTTACACGTGATTGGGAAAGTGCTGCATTATATGCAAAAAATTTGGGCATGGAAGTTTATATTTTACGTTTAGGCATTGTTTTAGGTCATTCTGGTGGTATGGTTTTAAAGCTTTATAAATTTTTTAGGTTGGGCTTAGGTGCTACAATAGGGAATGGGAATCAGCCAATGAGTTTTATTCATATAGATGATTTATTAAGAATTTTTTCTGACTGCATAGAAGGAAAACTTCCCGAAAATACATATAATGTAGTTAGTCCTAAATATACCACAAACAAAGATTTTTCGAAAGCATTTGCAAAAGCTTTATACAAACCTTTGTTTTTTTCTATTCCAAAATTTGTATTATCCCTTATATACGGAAAAGGTGCTGAAGTAATGTACAAAGGTCAAAGAGTAATTCCAACTCATTTATTGGAAAATAATTTCACATTCAAATTTCCTACAATAGAGGAGGCAATTAATGATGTTGTTAATAAATTTCGATTATAAATATATAAGGCAAAATTTTTGAAATTTGTTTGTTTTTAGGTAAGTGTTTAATTATATTTTTATGATGTTTTTTGAGAACAATTTTATGGTGTTGATTTAAGCTATCGAGAATGTTTTTTAAAGCATTTAAACGAATTGCATATGAACTTCCTTCTTTTTCGTAATTTTTTCCACAAATCATACCAACAACTTCTCCGTACAGATTGAATACAGGACTACCACTATTGCCTGGATTTGTAGCAACAGATATTTGTAATGTCATAGTATCTTCATTGAATCCAGTATATGAACTTATACTTCCTTCGCCAAATACAATGCTATTTTTACTAAAACCAAGACTATATACGTAGCTTCCAAGCTCTATTGGAAAATTTTCATTTAGAGTATAAGGAATATTTTGAATACCTGAAAAAGATGAATCGGATATTTTTAAAATAGCCACATCTAATTTTTCATCGAAAGTAACTAGTTTAGCATGCATTTTAATAGACGAATCAATAGCATTTACAACTAAAACAGAGTCGAAGTTTTTAACCAAATGATAACTAGTTGCTAATAATCCACTATTTGATATGCCAAAAGCTGTTCCTCTAATAAATGTTACTTGATTAGAAGTAAAAAGATTTTCCCATAAAGATTTTTGTTTTTTTGAAATAGTTGTTATGGTATTAGACAGTTGAAGATAAGTTGTATTAATTTGGCTCTTATAAGAAAACCATCCAGAAAAATATAGTGTTAATAAAACTGCAATAATACTAATAGCAGCAACACTTGAGTAACGAATAATGAAATTGTATGTTTTAGCTATTTTCTTAATATTTTCTTTTTTGTAATTTTTTTCTGCAAGTTTTACATTTTGTTTAAACTGTATAGTGCGGTAGTAGTTGTCTATTTCTTTAATAAATGCAACATGATTATTAAATTGTTCTTTATTTTCTTCACTTTGACTAATAAAATCATTTAGTTCTGCTAATTCTTCTTTGCTTAAAGTATTTAATACGTATTTTTCACAAAGTTCTATCAATCTGATTAGTTTCATAATTTAAATGTTTTGATAGATTTTTTTTAAGCGTAATAAACATTTATATTTTTGAGTTTTAGCGTTTTCGGCGTTTGTATATCCCATCGCTTCAGCAATTTCTTGCATAGACCATCTATTAAAATAAAAATTTGTTAGAATTGATTTGCATGGTTCGCCCAAAAGTTTTAAACTAAGAGCTAAACGTTTTTGATTAAAAAGTATCCATTCTTTGTCTTCTAATGTTAGTTCATCATCAGGCAAATATTCTTCCAGTTCAAAAATTTCATCTGTTTTGTTTTGATCCTTTTTAAGTTCGCTAAGCCACAAGTTTCTCGAAATGGAGTAAAGGTATGTATTTATTTTTGAAGTTAATTTGAAATCATTATTTTGAAGATTATTAAAAAGGACAACCATAGCTTCCTGAAAAACATCTTTTGCGTCATCGTTTGTACCGCCATTTAAGCGAATAAAGTTTGCAATGACAGGAAAATTTTTCTTATATACATAAGAAATTATCATGGAGTTGTTTTCTTTAATTCCTTTAATTAATTCTGTATCGTCTAAATGAGAAAACTTACTCATTTATTCTATATTATTTTAATAGAAAAATAACTACAAAAGTAACCCATAGAATAATGAAAAAAAAATTTTATTTATTGGGTTACTTTTATAAATTTTTTTATATAAATATGCGAAAAGCTCTTTTAAATGTTTAACTAAAAAATTTGAAAAAAATGAAAAAGGTATTTTTCGGAATTTTTGTTGTATCAATGTTTGCATTAGCTTCTTGTGGTGGAAGCCAAAGTGAGCAACAACAAGCTTTAGATTCTTTAAACAAAGCGTTAGATCAAGCTGTTCAGGATTTAAATCAGCAAGTTGATTCTTTAAATGCAACAATGGACACAACTGTAAAACAGTAATTAGATTATTTGGACGACAAGTAACAAAAAACCGCCATAAAAGGCGGTTTTTTTGTTTTTATATTTAATTCAGATCATACATTTATATCAACTTCATTTTACGTTTCATTGTACTAATTTTATGTAGTATTGTTACATAACACTGTATAAATTCTAAATATTTAGTTTATTTAATAATTTAGTTTTGGCATAGCTATTAGTCATTTTCTATGACAGCAACCTTTCCCTTTAACTGGTTGATGGTCGGAATTATTGCTTGTACAAGATTTTGCTTTATCTTTTGTATTACAAGAATGACCTTTATGTTTACAATTTCCACCACAGTTTTTTGATTTACCATCGCTACAGCATCCTTTACCATGCCCAGAACAAGCTTTTGAATCGAAAATTACCCTTTGTTTTTCATTTAATAATGCACGAACATTTTGACGATAAGTTTCGTGCTTTTTCATCATCTCGGCTTTTAAGTTAGAAATTTCGTCGATTGTTTTGTTAATTTCTTTATTATCGGGTTTTTCTGCCAGTTGTAAAGTTCGTAAATGAGCATATTTTTCATTTAATTGAGCTTTTGTAAGATTAACTTCTTTAAGATGAGTTATTTTAAAATCATCTATTTTTTTCTTTTGCTCATCAGTTAAGTCGGGAATGTTAAAATAAGACTTTTCTTTACAACATAATGATTTTTCTACAGGATCATCTGTTTTAGCACTTGTTTGAGCTACAATACTGCTGCTAAAAATAAAAGTTGCTAAAATTAAAACCAACATTAAGAAATTTACTTTTTTCATAAGCATTATAATTTAAGATATATAGTGTTTAGATTAATAAAACTTAAAAAGGTTTAATGAGTTATTTAAAAACTATATAATTGTAAATGTTATACCATCTTGGAATGCAGGTATTGCTCCTTCTCTCCAAA
>JBBIKO010000109.1:4782-6597 GCA_037445415.1 Bacteroidota bacterium | reverse complement strand
TCACAAAAAAATATAAAATAAAATAATAATAATAAAATAAATGAAAGAAAGAATAAATCTTTACTTTATTTTATTTTAGTTCGTTAGTCAATATATTACTCTTGATCAATAATTGTTATATCTTTTAATTTTTTTCATTAAAATTCATGAAAAAAATTATAATTTAAATCGATAAAATAACAAACAATAAAAATATTTTATAGTTAAAAAAACCATTAATTTTATTTTTTTCATGCTTTATTGGGCAAAAAACGCATTAACAATAATTAACACTAAGGAAACTATATTTAATATAAAAGTTTTCATAGTTTAGCATTTAATGTATAGCTTTGTGAAAATATGTTCCAAATGCAAATATCTATCGAACAATTAGAAAAAATATCTCAAATGCTAATTCGTTATGGCATACGCAACATTTCTATGGAAGATATCGCAAAAGAACTTGGAATATCGAAAAAAACAATCTACAAATGGTTTCCAAGTAAAGAAATTATGATTGAGAAAGTAATAGATTCAATGATTTCACAAGTTCAAAGTTACAAAAATTGCGACGAAGATGTAGAAAATAATTCTGAAAATGCTATAGATGTTATTTTTAATGTCATGGCAAAAATTGGCGAAATGATTAGCAAAATAAATCCAATATTTTTTTGGGAACTCAATAAATATTATCCTGTGCAGGCAAAAAAACTAAACGATTTTAGGAAAAATCATATTAGAGAAAAATATTATACAAACCTAAAACGTGGAATTGATGAAGGTATATATCGGGGAAATATAAACATAGAAATTGTTTCTCAAATTTTGATAACAGGAATAATGAATTTCGACGAAACTATAAACGAAGAGACTTTAAATAATTATTCAATAAAAGACATCTTAAAAGAGAAATATTTGTTCTATCTGCATGCTATTGTTAACGATAAAGGGCGTGAATATTTACAAAATAAAATTAAAATGCTTGAATTATGAAACAAATACATATTTTATTTTTAATATTTATATTGGCCAAACTACCAGCTCAAGAAATAAAACAATTGAACATAAGCGAGGCTATAAGTATTGCATTAACAGAAAACAGAACTTTACAGCTTGCTGATTATGATAGAAAAATTGCAAAAAAAACAAAATGGGAAGCTATTACTAACTATCTGCCAAAATTAAATTATGAACTTACCTGGTTAAATAATCTTGAATTGAATACTGTATTGTTACCAGGTATTATGTTCGGACAGCCTGGCAAGTATATTCCTGTTCAGTTTGGTGTGCAATATCAAACGAGCTGGGCTATTAAAGGACAACAACTTATATTTAGTGCACCTTTAATTGTTGCCATTCAAATATCTGAACAAAGTAAAAAAATATCAGAACTTGGTTATTTAAAAACTGAAAATGATGTAATTGCTTCGGTTAAAACGTTTTATACATCGGCACTTATATTAAACAAATCACTAAACATTATAAATAACAATATAATTAATTTAGAAACTACACGAAAAAAGACAAAAACAATGTATGATTTAGGAATGTTGCAGAGTACAGATATCGAACAGCTTGATATAGCTATTACAAACTTAAAGAATGCAAAACATAGTTTAGACAGAAATTTGCAATTGACATTTAATTTATTACGATTTAATCTTGGATTAGATACTGCTCAAAATATTGAACTTACGACAACATTAGAAGAAATTATAAACGAACAACAAATAATTCAACTTTTATCAAATCCTTTTAATGTTGAGATTTCTCACGATTTTCAAATCTTAAAAACACAAGAAAAGCTGGCAAAATTAGCAGTTGATAAGGAAAAAG
>JBBIKO010000109.1:0-4759 GCA_037445415.1 Bacteroidota bacterium | reverse complement strand
CTATTGCAGGTTTTTATAATTACACAAAGACAGGGCAGGGGAATCAAATAAGCGATTTAAGTTGGTTCCCGTCAAAAGTTTTGGGATTATCGCTTAATATACCCATTTTTGCAGGTTCTCAAAATTATTCTCAATATGCTAAAGCACGTATTCAACACGAAAAAGCAAAATTAGCTTCGGAAACCGTTGCAGAACAACTCATTATACAAGAAAAGCAATTACGGTATAATTTAAAGAATGCACTTGACAACTATTATGCACAAAAACAAAATGTAGAAGTTGCAAAACGTGTGTATTCAAATATTGAAAGCAAGTATTTGCAAGGAACAGTTTCTAGTCTTGATTTAACTCAGGCAAATTCAAATTACTTGAATGCTGAAAATAACTTTATTACAGCTTCTATGGAGCTTATTACATCAAAAAACAACATGGAAAAATTGTTGAATATTAAAAAGTAAATAATAATATGAAAAAGTTAATTTTTCTGTCTTTTGTTTTGGCAATGTATTTAATGTGGTTAACTTCATGTAGTTCCTCAAAATCGGGTGAAAATAATAATCTTTTGTCGGAACAGGTTTTTACTGTTAAAGTTATACCAGTTGAAGTTAAAGAAATAGATAAATTATTAGAAATAAATTCAAGTGTAGAAAGTTGGAAAAAAGTTCATTTAGTCCCTTCAAGCCCTGGGAAGATAGAAAAAATTATGGTAGATGTAGGAAGCGTAGTTCAGGAAGAGCAATTGATAGCCAAAATGGATCCAACACAATATCAATCTACCAAGTTACAATTGAATCAGCTCGAAAAAGATTACCGTCGAATGGATTCACTCGTTAAAATTGAAGCTATATCTAAACAACAATTCGAACAATTCAAAACAAATTACGAAGTAACTAAAAACAGTTATAGCTTTTTAGAAAATAATGTATTTCTTAAAGCACCTATTAGTGGTATAGTTACGGCACGTTATTACAACGAAGGTGAAATGTTTTCTGCAGCACCAAATACTAAAGACGGTAAAGCAGCATTGATAACTATTGAGCAAATTAATATTTTAAAAGCTTTAGTTGATATACCCGAATCGTTTTTCAAACTAATTAAAACTAATACACCTGTAGAGGTTTTGTTTGGTATATATCCAGATCAAATCTTCGAAGGTAAAATTCATCAAATTTATCCTACAATAGATCCAATAAGCAAAACATTTAGAGTTGAAATTTCAATCCCAAATAAAAATAATTTGTTGCGTCCAGGAATGTTTTCAGTTACAAAGATTAAACTTGGTAAAGTAATTGCTACAATTGTTCCATCTATTGCGGTTCAAAAATTACAGGGAACAGCACGTTACTTCGTATTTAAGAAAGAAAATTACATTGTACGCCAAGTATTTGTGAATCGAGAGCAAATTATAGATAATTATACTGTTGTTTATAGCCCAGACTTAAAAGTAAAAGATAGTATAGTTGTTGTTGGGCAAGAAAAACTAATAGATGGTGCTAAAATAAAGGTTGTACAGTAAAATAAAATTGTTATGAGTATATACGAATCTGCCGTAAAAAAACCTATAACAACTTTAATGGTTTTTATAGCAATAATTGTTATTGGAGTATA
Source organism: Bacteroidota bacterium (assembly GCA_037445415.1). GTDB lineage: Bacteria > Bacteroidota > Bacteroidia > Bacteroidales > GWA2-32-17 > Ch61. The sequence goes on along the minus strand of JBBIKO010000109.1, from coordinate 3,151 downwards.
TTCATTGAGTCGTTTGGCCGTTGATTATTTTCCAGAAATAGAATTTCCAACAATAACAATTTTAACTACATACCCAGGAGCAAACTCTGAGAATATTGAGCAAAATATTACAAAACCAATAGAAGAGCAACTTAGTGCTTTGAATAAATTAAAAAAAATCACATCGCGTTCAAGCGATAATATATCAGTAGTTACAGCTGAGTTTAATTTTGGTACTAATCTAGACGAAGCCGCTAACGATATTAGAAATGTTATAGATCGTGTTGTTCCTATTTTACCAACAGGAGTAGATAGACCAACAATACTAAAATTTTCAACAGCCCAAATGCCAATTTTGTTTTACGCTGTTACTGCCAATCAAAATTATGAAGGAATATCAAAAATTCTTGAAGATAAAGTTATTAATCAGTTAAACAGAATTGATGGTGTTGCTTCGGCCATGACAATTGGTAGTCCCAAAAGAGTAGTATTTGTTGAGTTTGATCCACAGTTATTAAATAGTTATGGAATTAGTTTCGATCAAATTGCACAATTAGTTAAAGCAGAAAATATGAATATTCCTGTTGGTTCTGTAAAAACAGACGATATGGAATATAAAATTTCTGTTGAAGGTGAATTTGCTTCTTCAGAAATAATTAAAAATATAGTTTTAACATTTCAAAATGGACGAAATATAAAAATATCAGACATTGCAGATGTAAGAGATACTTTAAAAGATCGTACAACTATTGAGCGAATAAACTCAGGAAGAGGTTTGCGTTTACTTGTATTAAAACAATCTGGTACCAATACAGTAAAGGTTGCAGAAAAAGTTAAGAAAGAAATTGAAAAAATAATTCCAACATTACCTTCTGATGTTAAAATTCAAACTATATTCGATACATCGCAAACAATTTTGAATTCTATAAACAATCTTACAAAAGCAATAATACTTGCATTGTTTTTTGTTTCATTAGTTGTTATTTTATTTTTAGGACGTTGGCGACCTTCTTTAATTGTACTTACTGTTATTCCTATTTCTTTGATGAGTGGTGTTGTTTATCTATTTGTTGCTAACGAATCACTCAACATAATTACTTTGTCGGCTATGACTATTGCAATAGGAATGGTAGTAGATGATGCTATTGTCGTGTTAGAGAATATAATAAAACATCTTGAGCGTGGTAGTACTAGTCGCGAGTCTGCTATATATGGAACAAACGAAGTTTGGTTAGCAGTAATTGCTACAACAGTTGTTATTGTTGCTGTATTTATGCCTTTAACGCTTTTAACTGGTTTTACTGGAGCTTTATTTAATTCTTTTGGTTGGATTGTCAGCATTACAATTGTAGTAAGTACTATTACTGCAATATCTTTCACACCAATGTTGAGTTCACAATTACTGAAATCTAAATTTTTTCAAAATAATATAAAAAAAGAAAACATTTGGGATAAAACATTAGGAAAATGGTTGAATAGATTAGACATTTTGTATAAAAAAATAATAAGTTATGTTTTAAGACATAAAATTTCTACCTTACTGGTTGTTTTTGCAATATTTGCTTTTTCAATTTTTCTTTCAACACGCATAGGAGCCGATTTTTTGCCGCAAGCTGACCAAAGTATTCTAACAGGAAAGGTTCAGCTTCAAACAGGTATAAGGGTAGAAAAAGCAGAAGAAACAATTAAAAAAATAGAAAACATATTGCATCAAAAGTTTCCTAATGAATTAGTTGCTCATGCTATATCAGCAGGAGCATCAGACGAAGCTACGTTTATTTCTGCGTTTAGTTCTAATGCAAATAACATAATTCAAGTTCTTGTTAGATTAAAAGAACCTATACTTCGCAAAAATACAGTTTTTGAGATTGGCGAAGAGTTTCGTAAAAGTTTAGATAGCTTGCCCGAAGTTATTAAATACGATTTATCTTATTCAACTGCCTTTGGAGGTATGGCAACTCAAAATAATGTTGAGGTTAAAATTTTTGGATTTGATATTCAAAAATCACTAGCATATTCTCACTTATTAGCATCAAAAATAAAGAAAATTAAAGGAGCAAGAGATGTATTAGTCAGTCAAGAAAATGAAAAACCAGAGTTAAAAATTATTTTCGATCAATCGAAATTGTCGCAAATGGGTTTAAATACTGCTTATGTTTCATCTGTTTTAAGAAATTACATTACAGGTTTTGTTGCAACTAAATACAAAGAAGATGGCAAAGAGTATGATGTGATTTTTCGTTTAAAAAGCGATATAAGAAATGATTTAGAATCTTTCAAAAACATTTCATTTAAATCGCCACAAGGAAATAAGATTTATTTATCGGATGTTGCTAAACTTGTAGATGCAACATCATTACCTGTAATTGAGCACGAAAATAAACAACGTTTAATAAAAATTTCTGTAAAACCTGAAAAAATATCGTTGAATGAGCTGGCTAAGTCAATTCAGAAAATCATACTTGAAAATCCTTCTCCACAAAATATTGATGTTGTTGTAGGTGGGGCATATGAGGAGCAACAAGAATCTTTTCGAGATATAATATTGCTTATCTTGGTTGCATCTTTATTAGTTTACTTGACAATGGCTGCTCAATTTGAATCGTTTATTATGCCTATAATTATAATGGCAGCTATTCCATTTGCTTTTAGTGGTGTATTTATATCTTTATGGATAACAGGAATTCCTTTTAGTGTAAATTCTTTATTAGGAGCTTTTATGCTTATTGGTATAGCTGTTAAAAACTCTATAATTTTAGTTGATTTTACTAATTTATTACGAGACAGAGGAATGAAATTATTCGAAGCAATTGTAGAAGCAGGCCGCTCAAGACTTAGACCTATATTGATGACAGCAATAACCACAATGTTAGGTATGCTTCCAATGGCTTTAAGCACTGGAGAAGGCAGTGAACAATGGGTTCCTATTGGAATTTCTGTTATGGGAGGCTTGTTTTTTACTACTATCATAAGTCTAATAATTGTACCTGTTGCATATTATGTATTTATACGTTCTGAAAGCCGTCGTCGTATAAAAAAGAAGTTTCAATCTGAGTTTGCTGTAATTGATGAAGTATTACCTAAATAATAATTTTATGAAAGCCGTAATGATTATTCACAATAAAGCCGTAAGTGAACAAATACTATACATATTTGAAAAATTATCAATAAA
>JBBIKO010000108.1:0-6613 GCA_037445415.1 Bacteroidota bacterium | reverse complement strand
CTCAGGTAGCTAATACAATCGAAACAGTATGCTTTGGAGAATGCAATGGAACTGCATTAATTAATACAACAGGTGGAACTGCTCCGTATAACTATCAATGGTCGGGAATACCATCTTTGACAAATGTCAACAATCAACTATGTGCTGGTATTTTTAACGTAACGATAACCGATGCAAATAACTGTTCTACTACTACGAATGGAATTATAGAACAGCCCAGTGATTTAACTATAAGTTCTTCATTTACAAATTTAACTTGCAATGGTTCAAATAATGGAACAATAACCATTACAGCAAACGGAGCAACGTCTCCGTATCAATATTTTTTACCAGGAAACAACAATAATAGCGGACAATTTGAAAATTTAGTAGCAGGAAATTATATCGTTACTGTTTCTGATTCAAAAGGATGTACAAAAACAGCTAATATTACTATCAGCGAACCAGAACAATTAGTTGTAACATCTCAAACTTACCATTTAATTTGTCATGGACAAATGGCTTACTTAAGTGCAAATGCCACAGGTGGAACATCCCCTTATAATTTTTACTGGAATGGTATGCCAGGAACTTCTGCCCTTGCAATTCAACCAAACCAAAATACAACATATACTGTTTCTGCTACCGATGCTAATGGATGTACAAGCAACACAGTAACTATAAATATTGCCGTTTTACCTCCTTTAATTGTAGATGTTTCTGCTAATCCAAATGCTGTATGTCCTGGCAATACAGTTGAATTAATTCCTTCAATGTATGCTGGTGGTGGACCTCCTTACTTAATTACTTTAGCAAATGGAAATGTAGTTAGTTCTCCAATAATTATAACTCCTCAACAATCTGGTTATTATTCTCTTACTGTTGAGGATGTATGTGGATCAGTTGCTACCGACTCCGTTTATATAACTGTTCATCAGTTACCAGAAGTTAATTTTGTAAGCGACACTGTTAGTGGTTGCGAACCTCTTACAGTAACTTTTCATCCATTGATTAATTCACCCGGACAACAATATGTTTGGAATTTTAACGACGGAAGCATAGGACAAATCTCGTTTGAACAAAATCCTACTCATATATTTCAAAATGAGGGTTTATACGATATAACTCTAACTATTACCAGTCCAAACGGATGTGTTAATTCGCACACACACATTGGAATGATTCGTGTTTTCCTTTCTCCACGTGCTCGTTTTTCTTTTGAGCCGACAATTGTAAGCATTGTAAAACCAGAAGTAGTTTTCAAAAATTTATCTGAAGGCGCTGATTGGTACATTTGGTCGTTTGGAGATGGAGATTCTTCAAACAAAGAAAATCCATACCATTTGTATAAAGAGGTTGGAGTATATCCAGTAAAACTAATTGCATTAACTTATAAAGGCTGCATCGACACAGCCAACAGTTTTATTACAGTTCGTCCTGAATATACTTTTTATGCACCCACTTATATTTCACCCGACTACGATGGATTAAATGATATATTCTATGTTATTGGCACAGGTATAACTTCAAATAATTTTAAAATGTATATTTTTAACAGATGGGGAGAGATTATTTACGAAACAGATAAATATGATACACTTAATCCTTCAAAATACGGTTGGGATGGAACGGTTAAGAATAATACTTTAGCACCAGTTGGAACCTATAAATGGTTAATAATTTATGCCGATCCAGATAATATTCAACACGAAGCGTCGGGTAATGTTACAATAATTAGATAATTTATATTTTTTCCATTAAGTTAGATTATTTTTGTTAAAAAATTTCAAATGCGATTAGAAAAAGATTTTCTAGGAGATGTTCAAATTTCTGATAATGCTTTATATGGAATTCACTCCTGGCGTGCTAAACAAAATTTTAACAATACAACATCATTTTATATAGAATGGTATCAAGCTATGGGACTTGTAAAAATGGCTTGTTACAATACTTATAAAAGATTAAAATCAACTGCCATAGAAAACAAAGTGGAAAGCAAAATTCCAAATATAAACGAAGAAGTTATAGAGGCATTATGTATTACTGCAAATGAAATATCGTTGGGAAAATATTTCGAACATTTTATTGTTCCTGCAATACAAGGGGGTGCTGGAACAAGTATTAATATGAATATAAATGAAATTATTGCTAACGTAGCATTGTTGAAATTAGGCAAAAAACCCGGCGATTATAAATTTATTGATCCTATAGAACACGCAAACATTTTTCAATCTACAAACGATACTGTTGCAACAGCACTTAAAATAGCTTTAATGTTTCTATTACAAAAATTAGAAGATTCTATAAATCAAACAAAATCAAAATTTGAAAACTTAGAAAATATTTATCGCAATTACCTACGCATAGGTTATACACAAATGCAAGAAGCGGTTCCAACAACTTTTGGGAAAATGTTTTCGGCATACAACGATGCTCTTTTTCGCGACTGGTGGAGAACATCAAAATGTTTTGAACGTATTAAAGTAGTTAACCTTGGGGGAGGGGCAATAGGAACAGGACTATCTATTCCGCGTTTCTTTATAATAGAAGTTGTTAATGAATTACAGCGCATAACTAATTTGCCAGTTGCGAGGGGAGAAAACCTAACAGATGTAACTCAAAATTTTGACAGTTTTGTTGAAGTTCATTCTACATTAAAAGCTCATGCAGTAAATTTAGAAAAAATATCGAACGATTTAAGAATACTTGCATCCGATTTATCGCATAAAACAGTTGAATTTTCTGTTGTTCAAGCTGGTAGTAGTATTATGCCTGGTAAAGTTAATCCAGTAATTAACGAATACGTTATAAGTGTTTGTCATCAAGTATATGCTAACGATATTTTAATTTCAAACCTTTGCGGACAAGGCTTGCTCGAATTAAACGCATATTTACCCATAATAGGAAAAGCTATGATAGAAAGTTTAAAATTACTTATTTCTGCTAATATATGCTTAAGTGAAAAAATTCTTAACAATATTAAAATAAACGAAAACATTTCGTTGCAACTACTATACAAAAGCCCATCAATAACTAGTGCACTAATTCCTTACATAGGCTACCACAAAGCAACAGAGGTAGCCATATATATGAAAGAAAAAAATAAAGACATATTTTCAGCCAATAAAGAATTAAATTTTATAGATGAACAAAAATTAACAAAATTATTAGATCCTTCTTCGCTCAATCAATTAGGTTTTTCGTTGTTAGAAAAATAATATTATGAAAAAAGGCAACACACCATTATTTTATAACGAAAATTGCGACCTTAATTCAATTATTTATTTAACTCCTGATGAATCGAAACATGCAATAAAATCGCTAAGACTAAAAAAAAATGATCTCGTAATTGTAACAAATGGGAAAGGATATTTTTTTGAAAGTAAAATTAAAAGTTCTGATTATAAGCAAGTCGAATTAGAAATAATTAGTAAACAAGAAATAAAGCCTATTCCTTATTATCTACATATAGCATGTGCTATACCACACCAATCCGAACGTTTTGAATGGTTTGTTGAAAAAGCAATAGAATTGGGGATAAGCGAAATTACACCAATATTTACAAAACGAACTGAAAAAAAAACAATAAATATTGAACGCCTTTACAGAATTGCTATTTCTGCTTTAAAACAAAGTCGGCAAGCACACCTGACAACAATTAATCGAGTTGCAGATTACAATAACTTTATTTTAAATGTTCAACAGTCAAATAAAGGTATAGCTTATTGTAACGGAAACAGAATGACCATTAAAAAATGGATTGAACAAAGCAATACAAACAAATATGTTGTAATTATCGGACCAGAAGGCGATTTCACAAATGACGAAATTGATATGGCAATTCAAAATAATTTTACACTTTTATATTTGGGTAATTCTATTTTAAGAACAGAAACAGCATCTGTATATGTTTCTTCTGTTTTTAGAATGCTGAAGCAACAATAGTATCTGCAATGTTTATACCATCGAGTGCAGCAGAAGAAATACCTCCTGAATATCCAGCTCCCTCACCACAAGGATACAATTTTTTTATTTGAACATGCTCAAAGTTTTTATTTCTAGTTATTCTAACAGGCGAACTGGTTCTCGACTCAACACCTAACATTATTGCATTCTCATTTATAAACAAAGGCATTTTGTTTTGTATCTTTAAAAAAGCTGATTTCAATTTATAAGAAATAGTAGTGAGCAACCATTCGTGTACTGGCGATGATACAATACCTGGTATATAAGATGATTTTGGTAATGTTACACTATATTTATTGTTTATAAAATCAACTATTCTTTGTGCTGGAGCCTTCAGCCCATCATTTACTGCCTTGTACGCCATGTGTTCTATATCATGTTGATATTTAAGCATATCAACTGCACTACAACATTTAGCTACATCTTCCGGTCTAATTTCTACTACAAAACCGCTATTTGCATATGCAGAATTACGTTTTGATGCTGACATTCCATTTACAACAATAGTATGCTGTTTAACCATAGATGGAACTATTGTTCCACCTGGACACATACAAAATGAATAAACACCACGATTTTCAACTTGCTCTACTATTCTGTATTCAGCAGGAGGTAGGTATTTTAAATATTTTTCTCCATGATATTGCATGTAATTTATGAGGTGTTGGCTATGTTCTATACGAACTCCCATTGCAAAAGCTTTTGGTTCAATAAATATGCCTCTTCTTATTAGCATATCATATACTTGCCTAGACGAATGACCTGTAGCTAAAATAGTAGCATCAGCATAAATTTTATCTCTATTATTTACTTCTACACCCTTACATACGCCATTTTCAATAATTAAGTCAGTAACTTTAGCCGAATAATAAACCTCTCCACCAGAATCAATAATCCAATTTCTTATATTTTTTATAATTGAAAGCAATTTATCGCTACCTATATGTGGATGAGAATTTATCAATATATTTTGGCTAGCACCCGCTTTACAAAGAATATTAAGAAACCATTTAAAATCACCTTTTTTTTGAGAGCGTGTGTAAAGTTTGCCGTCTGAAAAAGCACCAGCACCACCTTCGCCAAAACAATAATTTGAGAATTCGTCAACTATGTTTGTCTTATACATTTGAGCTATATCTTTTTTACGCTCCGAAATGTTTTTTCCTTGTTCTAAGATAATCGGTTTAATACCATTTATCAACAATCTTAAAGCTGCAAACATTCCAGCAGGTCCCATTCCCACTATAACAACATTACCTTTATTTTTCACATTTGTAGGGAATTGGAATTCATCTTCCTGCAATTCAGGATATTCGTCAATATAAACTTGTAATTGCAAAACAATTTTAACATCAGGTTTACGTGCGTCAATAGAATATTTTAAAATTTGTACATGCTTAATTCTGTTTTCAGAAATTTTAATATTAAGTGCTACAATTTTTTCGAGAGTATTATTTTTATAGTCAACAGGATTAACAAATATTTGAATTTTTTTTATCATTAAACAAATAAAAAAATAATGTGTTTTCTGTATTAAACCAAAGTATTACTTTGATTTATCAGGGAAAGGTGGTACAGGTGCTTTTTCAACAGGATTCTTTATTAATTCGTCCATAATAACTTCTATTGCTTTTTCGAGTTGAGCGTCTTTACCAATGTATTCTTCATAAGGGTCATTATCAATAACTATGTCAGGATCAACACCATATCCTTCAATTATCCATTCTTTACCTTCTGCATCGTAATGAGCAAACTCAGGACGGTTTAAGTAACCACCATCTCTAAACGGCAAAGTTCCACGAATACCTATAACACCGCCCCACGTACGAACACCAATAACCTTTTTTAAACTGATAAGGGAATAAATCGCCATCAGATGCCGAATACTGATTAACTAACATAACTTTCGAACCTAGATGCATTTGACGTGGACGAGTTTCACCTTCTTTTTGATTTCGGGCTATACCATAGTATGCTATTTCACGTTTTAAACGTTCTATTATCATTGGAGATACATTTCCTCCTCCGTTCCCTCTATCGTCTATAATCAGACCCTTTTTATTCAATTGCGGATAAAAATATTTTACAAACTCATTCAATCCCTCAACACTCATATCGGGAATATGTATGTATCCAACTTCTCCATTAGTTGCTTCGTTTACTTTCTTTATATTGTCTTGTACCCAATTAAAATATACCAAAGGATTTTCGTCAGAAATAGTCTTGACAATAACTTTTCGTACATCAGTTTCGTCAGGCTTAGATGATACAGTTAATTCTACATAAATATTAGCTTTTCCACTCAATAATGTATAAATATCTTTAACATTTTTTGTTGAAATACCATCTACTTCAATTATATAATCACCTTCGTTAACATTTATTCCAACTTCATGTAGTGGAGAACGCAAATTAGAATTCCAGTTTTCGCCTTTTAATATTTTATCAATGCGAAAATAACCACTCGAATGTTTTGAAATACTTGCTCCTAATAATCCTAAATTTATTTTTTCGGGCTTATCGGCATCACCACCACCAACATAAGCATGTCCGGCATTTAATTCGCCTATTAACTCACCAATAACATAAGTAATATCGTATCTGTGTTTGCAAGCCAATGCTAATGGCAAATATTTTTGATAAATGTTTTTCCAATCAACTCCATGCA
>JBBIKO010000107.1:4330-6618 GCA_037445415.1 Bacteroidota bacterium | reverse complement strand
ATAGTCGTCAAATATACAAAGGGATGGACATAGGAACAGGTAAAGACCTTAACGAATATTTCGTAAACAAAACTTTTATTCCATATCATTTAATTGATATCCGAAATGCTGGAGAAAAATATAATGTTTTCGAATTTAAAAGAGATTTTTTTGCTTCGTACTATCATATTAAAGAAAAAAACAAAATACCTATTTTATGTGGCGGTTCGGGAATGTATATAGAAGCTGTATTAAGAAATTATGAACTTGCAGAAGTGCCAGAAAATAAAGAACTTAGAATACAACTTGCAGATTATTCATTAGAAGAGTTAAAAAATATATTAGAAAAATTCAAAAAGCTACACAATAAAACAGATATAGATACAAAAAAACGAGCCATTCGTGCAATTGAAATAGCAGAATACTATAAAACTAACAACATTATAAGCAACAATTACCCCAATATTAAAAGTTTAACTATTGGTATAATTATTCCAATAGAAATACGACGAGAACGAATTACATTAAGGCTTAACCAACGACTTAAAAATGGTATGATAGACGAAGTACAAAATTTACTAAAACAAGGTATTTCCTCTAATGATTTAATTTATTATGGTTTAGAATATAAATATATTACCGAATATTTAATGGGTAAATACACCTATCAAGAATTTTATACAAAGTTGGAAACAGCTATACAACAGTTTGCAAAACGACAAATGACTTATTTTAGAGGAATGGTAAGAAGAGGTGTTAACATTAATTGGATAGATGGAACAAAAGATATAACAGAAAATATTAAACTAATATCAGAACTATTTTACACGAATTCGAGCTCTTAATTTTTCAATAATAAGGTAGCGCCCAATTTTTGTGTGTCTGCATAATAGGTTTTCAATAAACAAACAAAACTATTCTCAAAAATACTTGGTTTATATTTTATATCAATAAATAACGAAATAGTTTAATTCTACATTATTAATCCCAAATAGTTTAAAGTAAAATACTGTTTTTACTGAATTTCCTTAACTAATTCTTTTATAATCATTGTCATTTTAGGTTCTGACTGCGAAGCTATTTTTTGAACGTCTTCGTGTGTTACTTTGACAATTTTCCCTGGTACTCCTAAATCGGTAATAATAGATATAGCAAAACATGGTATGCTCATGTGTCGGGCAATTATAACTTCAGGAGTTGTACTCATTCCAACTGTATCTCCTCCTATTATTCTAAAGTAGTAATACTCTGCAGGTGTTTCTAATGTTGGTCCAGTAACTCCTACATATACGCCTTTTTGCACTTTTATACCTAATCTTTTTGCAATGTTCTCCGCTTTAGTAATAAGCTCTTTGTCGTATGGTTCGCTCATATCGGGGAATCGAGGACCCAATTCTGAATAATTTTTGCCAATTAATGCGTTTGGAATAAGATTTATATGATCTGTTATAATCATAATGTCGCCTATTTCGAAATCAGGATTTACTCCACCGCTAGCATTAGACACAATTAGATGTTTAATACCTAAATACTTCATTACTCTAACAGGAAAAGTAACTTCTTGTATAGAATAACCTTCGTAAAAGTGGAAACGGCCTTGCATAGCAACAACTTTTTTCCCCGATAACATCCCAAAAATTAAACGTCCATGATGACCTTCTACCGTTGATAAAGGGAAATTTGGAATGTCTTGATAGTCTAACACATGTTGAATATCAATTTCACGTACTAATCCGCCTAAACCCGTCCCTAAAATTATACCTAATTCGGGTTCAAACTTAGTTTTTTCTTGTATAAATGCTACTGATTGTTTGATTTTTTCTAACATATTCTATCAATTCTTGGTTAAACATATTTTTTTCATTATACAGAAATTCTACTTCAATAGGAACATAGAAAATAGGAATATTTTGTATTATTTCGTTTTGCGGACTTTCTTTCAATCTTATTGCATCTTTTTCGGTTGTCAATACAATTTTTTTATCGCTTATTATGGCATCAAATTTTTCTTTTATTTGCTGTATATCTTTAAGTTTAAAATAATGGTGATCAGGAAATGCCAAATGTTCTATTTCTGTAGCACAGCATTTGATGTATTCTTTTAAAGGATAAGGATTAGCTATACCTGTTACCAGTAAAATGTGATATTTATGACGAGTAAAACTATATCTTATAGCTGAAATTTTTGATGGAAATACAACAACGGGACTTTTGTAACTGATATTTGTAAAAAATAAAAACTGATATGGAAACAATTCAAGTTTTTTTTGAATAATTCTTTTTTCAATAGGTTTGATTTCAAAAGGTGT
>JBBIKO010000107.1:1718-4312 GCA_037445415.1 Bacteroidota bacterium | reverse complement strand
AGTGATGTAAACGTTCTCTTAAATTTCCGTATGGTAACAATTTGTCATCATATATGGGATTATTAAAATCAACAAGTAAAATATAGACCCCCGCTTTTACTGCTAGGTGTTGAAAACCATCGTCCATTACAATTATGTCAATCTTAGGTTCTTCTTTCTTTATTAACCATTCTATTGCTTTGCGACGATTTCCAGAAACTACAACTATTACATCTGGAAAATTTTGTTTTATTTGCAAAGGTTCATCTCCAACTTCTACGGCTTTAGAATCTGTAAACACTTCTAATAATCCTTTTGTATTTCTCTTATAGCCACGACTTAGAACTGCTACATTATAATGTTCTTTTAATACACTTACGATGTATTCTACATGAGGTGTTTTACCTGTTCCACCAACTGTTATGTTCCCTACGCAAAAAATCGGAATTGGGTATTCTTTTGATCTAAAAACCGAAATGTTATATAAAAAATGCCTTAAACCAACAAAAAAAGCATACAGCCACGATAATGGTATTAAAATTAAAGCATATTTTTTTCGATTAATTTTCAAGGCAATATTTTAACGCTGCTAAATTAATCATTTTAGTTCATACTCACAACAATACATATTATGATTGAAAATATTTTCGCAATTAAAGAAAAAATTAGTATTTTATTAGTAATAACTTGCTCAAATTATTATAGTTAAATAAAACAAAAAAAGCATAAAAATTGCATCAGTAGTTTTGGTACGACGATAGTTAAAAATTATTTATTAATAAAAATCGAATTAGCGACATTGTTAATATTGTTTATATCTATTCCCTTTCATTACGAACAACATCCGAAATAATGACAGATTAGTCCGCTAAAGCCAATACAACAATACTAAGCAGTAGTGCAAATTTGTATGTAGCATTTAGCAGATTGCTTCGTCGCTACGCTCATCGCAATGAGGGGGAAGGAGAATATTTCGCAATGACAGTAGAGGAGGGCTTGCAATAACAGTGCAGGGTGTTTTTCATTGCGATACTTCCTTTTTTTGTTTTGCAATCTTTTCTTTTACGTCATTACGAACGATTTTTTTCACTATTGCAAGCGTTCTCCTTTTCTATCTCTGCGAACAACTTTTTTCCATTATTGCGAGTAATCTGTGGTAGCAAAGCAATCTCAAATGTTGTGAGGTTGAACACATGATATTATTGTTTATATTTTTTGGTAATAAAAAACCAGAAACCGCAAAAGTTGCTAAAAAACGAAATTCTTTGAGTGTTTTGTGTAAAACATCTATGTTCTATGTGGTTTATAAAATTAAACCGCAAATCAATTCGATTTCCTTATGTCTTCTTTAAAAACTGGGTAAAAAGAATCAGACTCTTCGTTCTTACTTTGTAAAGTTTATGCAATGAAGTAAAAAAATATATAATGCAAAAACTATTATTTAATAATCAGTAAAATTATACTACTATATTTATAATTTTGCCAGGTACAGCAATTACTTTTTTTGGTATTTCTCCATCCAACCATTTTTTTGTTCGTTCGTCTGCAAGTACAGCTTTTTCCAATTCAGAAGCGGTTGCTTTTGTTGGTAGTTCTATTTGAAATCGCATTTTCCCGTTAAACGAAACAGGGTATGATTTTAAATTGTCAATAGTATATTCTTCTTTGTATTCTGGGAAAGGTTTGTTTGATACACTGCTATAATGTCCTAATCGTTGCCATAACTCTTCGGTAATATGAGGAGCAAACGGCGAAAGACATATTAAAAAGGGTTCTAAAATACACCTTTTATTACATTTCATTTCTGTTAGTTCGTTAACAAAAATCATAAATGAACTAACAGCTGTATTAAAAGAAAAAGTATTTATGTCGTAACTGATTTTCTTAATTAGCTTGTGCAATAATCTAATTTCATTATCTTTGGCAGGTTCGTCTGTAACTTTAATTTGATTTTGTTCATTAATAAATAGCTTCCATACTTTTTTAATGAATCGGTGTACTCCTTCAATACCATTTGTATCCCATGGTTTTGATTGTTCTAGTGGACCAAGAAACATTTCGTACATACGAAGGGTGTCAGCTCCATAATTTTCTATAATATCGTCGGGATTAACTACATTGAATAAAGACTTAGACATTTTTTCGATTGCCCATCCGCAAATATATTTTCCTTCTTCAAGAATAAATTCAGCATTTTCAAATTCTGGTCTCCATTTTCTGAATGCATCAATATCTAAAGTATCGTTTTTAACAATATTAACATCAACGTGTAATTGTTGTGTTTGATAATTGTCTTTTAATCCTTTCGACACAAAAGTATTTGTTCCTATTATACGATATACGAAGTTGCTTCGTCCTTGAATCATTCCTTGATTTACTAATTTTTGAAAAGGTTCTTCTACTGGAGAAAGTTCTATATCATATAAAAATTTGCACCAGAAACGTGCATATATAAGATGGCCAGTAGCATGTTCGGTACCACCAATATATAAATCAACGTTATGCCAATAATTTACAGCGTCTTTAGAAAAATATTCTTTATCGTTTTGTGGGTCCATGTAACGAAAATAATATCCCGAAGAGCCAGCAAACCCTGGCATTGTACTCGTTTCAAG
>JBBIKO010000107.1:1438-1685 GCA_037445415.1 Bacteroidota bacterium | reverse complement strand
ATCGGATGTTGGTAAAAAGCTTTCTATTTTAGGTAAAACCAAAGGTAAATCTGATTCGTTTAGTGTATATGGAATGTCGTCTTTAAAATATACAGGGAATGGTTCGCCCCAGTATCGCTGACGGCTAAAAATTGCATCACGTATGCGATAATTTATTTTATATTGTCCTATATTTCTTTTTTCAACTTCTTCAATAACTTTTTTTATAGCATCTTTAACTTCAAGATTATTTATAAATTCACTATTT
>JBBIKO010000107.1:0-1418 GCA_037445415.1 Bacteroidota bacterium | reverse complement strand
GTCCAGGTATTTGTATCGTTCCCTTTTAATTCCTGAGGGTTGTGAATTACCTGAATAATAGGTAAGTTAAAATGCTTAGCGAAGGCAAAGTCTCTTGAATCATGAGCAGGAACTGCCATAATAGCTCCTGTTCCGTAACCAGCGAGAACGTAGTCGCTTACCCAAATGGGAATTTCTTTCATTGTAAAAGGATGAATGGCATAAGCCCCTGTAAAACAGCCACTAATTTTATTTATTTCGCTAATACGTTCGCGTTCTGTACGTTTTTTTGTTTCCTCAATATAAGCAATAACCTTGCTTTTTCTTTCGTTAGTTGATATTTCTATAACAAAATCGTGTTCGGGAGCAAATACCATAAAGGTACAGCCAAAAATTGTATCGGGGCGTGTTGTAAATATTTTTAAAAGTTTATTGTAGTTTTTTATTTTAAATAATATTTCAGCTCCTTCCGATTTTCCAATCCAATTGCGTTGCATTTCTTTAAGTGAGTCTGACCAATCTATATAATTTAATCCGTCTGATAATCTTTCGGCATACGCACTAACTCTTAAAAACCATTGTTTCATTTTCTTTTGTACAACAGGATGTCCGCCTCTAACAGAAAAACCGTCTTTTACTTCGTCGTTAGCCAAAACGGTTCCTAAAGTAGGGCACCAGTTAACCATTGTTTCGTCGAGATAAGCAAGACGATATTTTAGCAAAATATTTAATTTTTCTTTTTCTGAGAAATTTTTCCAATCTCTGCCGGTAAATTCTAATTCGCAATTATGTGCAGCAGAAATGTTTTTGTTACCTTCTTTTTCAAATAGTTCTATAAGTTTATCAATAGGTTCGGCTTTTTGTTTATTTGTATCGAACCAGTGTTTAAAAAGTTGAATAAAAGTCCATTGTGTCCATTTATAGTATGATGGGTCGCAGGTTTTTATTTCCTTGTCCCAATCGTATGCAAATCCTAACTTTTTGAGTTGTTTTTTGTATCGTTGAATATTTTGTTCGGTAGTAATAGCAGGATGAAGTCCTGTTTGTATTGCATATTGTTCGGCAGGTAAGCCAAAAGCATCAAATCCCATTGGGTGAAGAACATTATATCCTTTGTGTTTCATGTATCGCGAAACTATGTCGCTTGCAATGTAACCAAGAGGATGACCAACATGAAGTCCTGCGCCAGAAGGATATGGAAACATGTCTAAAATATAATATTTTGGCTTGTTGCTTTTATGAGTTACACTAAATGTTTTATTTTCTTCCCAGTACTTTTGCCACTTTAATTCAATACTTTTAAAATCATAATCCATAAGCAAAATCTAAACAATTTTTTTGCAAAGATAGAAATTATTTTAGCTGAAATGTTTTTATATATTTACGAAAAAATCAACAAGCAGTAGTTTTACTTACTAAAAACAGATTCCTTTTTTATT
>JBBIKO010000106.1:0-6660 GCA_037445415.1 Bacteroidota bacterium | reverse complement strand
ACATTTTACTATATAATTTTCCTCGTTTCTACATGGTATTACTATAGATACCATTTTTAAATTCATAATATTTCACCTTTTACAAATAAAACAAACTCTTTAACAAGCTCTGAAAAAATTGCTCGTTCTTTTATTATTTTTCGGTTTATTTCAAATACTGACAAATTATTTAAAGCATTAAGTTCGTCTATTAAATTTGCATTTTCGTAAATAACAATTCCGTTTACATCGTGTTCAACCCATTCTAAATTTGCGGGGATGGCAGAGACTATTGGCACACAACCATAAGCCATTGCTTCGAGCAGAGAAACAGAAGTAGCATCGCTTTCGGGAAGAGAAAAAAAGTATTGCGATTTTTTGTAATATACAGATTGTTTCTGTTCTGACAAGTATCCAACCCACTGAACAGATGATTCTATATTTAATGATATTGCTAAATTTCGTAAATTACTTTTTTCATCGCCTTTATTAGCAATTATAAGCTGTGCATCTGGAAAATGTTTTTTAATTTTGGCAAAGTATCTCAGTACATTATCAATTCTATAATTTTTGCTTAAAGCTCTATTCGAGAAAAACAAATTCTTATCTTTATCAATAAAAGATACATCTGGCAAAGCTGACAAACCAAATGGAAATGTTTTTACATTTGCCTTGTTGTATAATTTAAGTATTTTTTGAGTCATGAATATTGAATCGGAAGTTATTAGGTTACTTTTCCGTATAGCAAATTTGGTTATTAGCTTTTTAAATATTGATTCTTCAGGAGTTTTTAATATATCTGTACCCCATGCAGATAAAATCAAATAAGAACCATAAGGAATCGTTAATGTTGCTAAAAATCCATAACTTGTAACATAATGAGCATGAACTATGTCGGGACTTATTTTAGAAATTAATTTTTTAAGTTTAAAATATAACTTCAACAAATGAACATTATTACCTTCTTGTTTTGTCAGTACATTAAACTCAAAACATTGGCTTTTATCAACGTATGCTAATATTTCTGAGTTACAGCTTTGAAAAGTTATCACATACAAATTAAAATAACTATGTAATTCTTTTATCCATTTTATTAAATGCGGACTTTGTGCATCGCCAAGTATTACATATCTTAAACTATTTCCCATTTCTTAAATCAAAAATTAAATGTTCAAAAATTTTTACTTGATAGGCTCTATGATGAAAATATATAAGATGAACGTTATACGGTAAAGTTTTTTTATTTTTCCATAAGTTGTATGCTTCTGCGATAGCTTTTTCAATTTCTTCTATGTCGTAAAAATCGGCAATAAATCCAGCATTACATTCTTCAATAAGTTGTGCAGCAACATCAGTTTTATCTACTAATGCAACTATTGGACGCATTGACCCTAAATAATCGAACAATTTCCCTGTATAAACTCCTTTATATTCTGACGGCGGGTGAATTAATAACAAAGTATCGGCTAATTGCATTAGCTTTATAGATTCTTCATATTTGACTTTATCAATTTTCTGAACATTTGAATTTAATATAGAGGGAATTTTTATACCCGATGTTTGACCTACTAATATTATCCGAAAATTTTCCAAAATGCCTTTATTTTTCAGATTTTCGACTGCTTTAAAAAAAGTATATGGTGTACGTTCGGCATAAAACGTCCCTGCATAAAGCATTGTAAACTCTTCGTTAAAGTGAATTCTAATACGAGATTCAAAGTCAAAACCATTTCTAACTTCTACTATAAGCATTTTTCGTTTGTTTTTAATTTCAAGTTGATTGACAATTAGTGTTGAAACTGTTGTAATAGCATCTGAATATTCTAAAATTTTTTGTTCAATTAAAAAGCAATTTTTTCTTTGATTCTTAAGAATATAAGGATTCCCCGTGATAGCATCGCGTAAATCAGATATCCATATACAATTAGGATATTTACTCTTTATGTTATATGCAATTTTATGAACTTCGATTGGTGGCGAAGATGAAATTATAGCAAAAGTTTCATTGCCAATTATCTTTTTTATTTCCGAATAAACCTTATTTTCGAAACCTTTATATTGTGAAATACCCAAATTGATTAAAATTCTATTCCATAGAGCTTTTAATTTATGTAATATGTAAGGTGTATTTTTATTAAACTTAGCATAACTAACAATTGATTTATTTTTTACTGGAACCAGTGTAATACCCTTACTGCTTTTTTCATCTATTTGTCCTGAATATGGAAATATAACATAAACATTAAAAATATTTTTATCAACATATTTAGCAATAGCATGCAAACGCTGACTTGCAACCGAAATAATAGGCGGATAATAAGCTGTTATTATAATTAGTTTTATTTTTTGCAAATTATTCATTGGTTAATAATTTTTTTAATTCTAAAATATTTTTATCGGAAAACTCCTTTTGTACCCATAGATTCCCTTCTTCATTTAATGGTAGCATTTTTGAATTGAATAGTTGTTTGAAATGTCTTAATTTTGAAATTATATCTTCATCTGTTTTTACATTTTCTGTGTGTGGCAAAGGATTATTGTACAAAACATAACGCATATTAAATAACGACTCCAGAACAAAAAACGATAAGCCATCGTGCTCTGGTATTCGTATAGACACAACAGAATCTTGTATAAAATCATTAACATTTTTAACCCAGCCATGAAACAAAACATTTGAAGGACAAGATATTATTGGTTCTTTTGTGCCTATAACATCAAATTCTAAATCGGGCAAGTAATTGGCTATTTTGGCTATGCGTTCTATTCCATAAAATTTCTGATTGTTTTGTGGTATGTATATAAGAACTTTGAACTTTTCGGGAAAATTTTTATTTACAACTTTTAATGAACTAAAATTTATTAAAGGTATATATTGCGAATTTATTCCAATTTTCTTTAATTCTTCTACAAACCACGGGGTATCAGTAAGATGTATGCATTTGACTATATACACAGGGTTGTATTTTTTATTAAAATAATCGTTCTTCGCATTTAAAATATCGCTTCCGACCCAATGCATTACAACGCGTTTTTTTAAAAATAAAGCATAGTTAATAGCTTTACTGCTTCTGATTGTACCATTTATAGAGTAAAGAGTATTCGAAAAAAGCAAAAGAAACAAATATTTTAGTTTATCTGCTAATTTGTAATAGGTGTTAAGGCTTACAAATGAAATTTTTGCCTCAATTCGTTTAAGTTCTATTGCAATTCTTTTTGTAAAATATGGTAACCCTATTATAATAACTTTTTTCATTGCTTAATAATAGAAGATATTTTCAAAAGCCAATTTAGCAAAATAATAAAATAAATACTCATAGCTATACTTACAATTAACAGACTATCAAATATATTTTGAAAATAAACTGCTCCAAATAATATTGACAGAATAATTAAACTATTTCCACCTAAACTAAAAAGAAATGCAGTTCGTTGTTTTCCTACTATTAACGGAATAGTACTTACTGGGCTAACAATAAAACTAAACATTATCCACGGAGTAATGTATCTTGCCATCATTCCTGCCCTACTCCACCCTTCACCCAAAAACCATTCGAATAACGTGGGGGCTATTAAAGCTATTACTATAAACAATGGGATAGCAAAAAAAACTATTGTACGAAATGTTTTTACTGCTATTTCACGAATATTTTTCCCTTCGGAAAAATATTGAGAAGCTCGTTGAAAAAAAACTTGCCCTATTGATGCTCCTAACAACGATACAGGCACCATCAACAATCTAAAAGTTCTAGAATAATAACCCACATCGTCGAAAAGAAAAAAGTAGCTCAATAAAAAAATAACCAGACTTTGTTGAAACACATCAGTAAAAGCATGTAAACTATTTATTTTGGGAAAGTCAGAGTAAGATATTGCCATTTCTTTTATTTCTGCCTGATTTATAAAACGAATAGAACGTTTATCTTTACGTAAAAAGTGAAATAAATACAGCCCAAAAGAAAATAACAGTCCAAACAAATATGAAATAATTAGCCCCAAAACTTTAAATTTTAATAGACCTAAAACAATATTACCAAACGAATTTACAAATGTTTGTAGTATTCTATTCAAGCTAATTAAACTAAAACGCTTATTCCTTAACATCCAATAATTCAGTGCTTGAAACATTCCTGCTGTTAATACGGCAATAGGTGTTAACCACAAATAACTTAACAAAGGTTCGTTATTTAGAAGTTTAACGATTGTTTTCCCAAAAATTGCTATAATAATAAAAGATACAGCACTTACTGAAACGCTTATAACAAAAGAAAGAGCTAAAATATTTACCGATAATCGCATTGTTTTGGGCAGCATTATAGCCAACTCATATCTGGCTGTAGCTATTATTGCAAACATTGATGTAAAACTAACAAATTGAGCAAAAATTGCAAATTCTTCTGGTGTATAAATTCGAGTAAGTAAAGGTTCAACAACAAATGGAACAATTAGTGCAATTGCACTACCAGAAAAGATTGTAAAAACCTGACGAACGAATTTAGATTCAAAAAATTTCACTTCAATTGCTTTTGTATTATTAAACTCATTAAACTCAAATCTTTATCGCTCAAAGGGTGAACAATATTTACAGGTAAATTTATTATCCGTTGGCTAATATCTTCGCCTACTTTACAATAACCTTCAGAATACCCATAGCTGTAACTACCTTTTGGATGCACTACTGCATTAAACCATTCGCCAAAATATATTTTATTTTTCAATAATTCTGTCTTTATTTCCATAACTTTATTTAACGACACATTTCTATTAAATAATATTGGATAACGAACCATAACATATTCAGGTTTATTGTATGTTGTAATATTGTTAACTGTTTTAAAATAATTGTCATAATAATTGCATATTTCTCTTTTGCAACTGTTAATTTTTTCAATGTCTTTCAATTGTAATATTCCAAATATAGATAGCAAAGAAGACAATTTAGCTGGGTAATCTGGGGGCATCTCTCCGTTTAATTCACTATCAGGTGTTTTGTATATTAAGTTTAATTTAGAAAATATTGAAAATAATGGTACTTTTAGCCATTTTGTAATAATATATGATGTACAGCTCAACAATTTTAATGTAATCAAAATCTTTAAAACAACAGTCAAGGGCATTTTTTTTATTTGATTATACTCAATAGAAAAATGTTTTCGATATAATTCATTGTTAATTAAAAGTACACCGCCCATTCCTGTTGTAATAGGTTTAGAGAACTCAAAACTAAAAAACGACGCATCGGCAATTGTTCCACAAAACTTTCCGCTCGAAGAAATAGAACCAAATGAATGTGCCGAATCCTCAATAAATATTATATGCGGATACTTAGCTTTTAATTGTATTATATCATCGTATGAAATTCCAAAATTATGAGAGATTATAACAACTTTCGTTTTCTGATTTATTTTATTTACAACATCTTTTGTGTCTATGTTTAAACTTTCGTAACAAATATCGGCATATTGTATTTTGACACCAATATATTTAATGGCATTTGTTACAACAACACAAGTATAACCACAAACTATTATCTCATCATCTTCATTAAGTTTTAACGATTTTAAAAAAGAATATAATGCCATTCTACCAGCTGCAAACAAGAAAACAGCATCTTTATCTACTTTAAAATACTCTGAAATAAGACGTTTAAAAATTTCTAAACGCTTATTTGGCTTTTTAAACAAATAAAACAGAAATTTTAACCAATATATAAATTTTAATGAGTTGCAAGTAAAAACCCAATGTCCCATTATAGTTTTATTTTTTTTACTGCAATTGCAGGTGTACCAGAATAAATGTAACCCGACAACAATTCGCCAGTTACTACAGAATTAGCTGCAACAATAACATCATTATGTATTTTTGTATTAGGAAGAATAACACTATGACTACCAATAAAAACATTATCGCTTATTTCAATCGAACCTTTTGTATAATTCTGCCTAAACAATTTACTCCCTTTTGAACTATTAGACAAACAAAAAAACGAACAAAACGGACCTATTGCCACATCATTACCAATCAATACCTCTTGATCTTCTATTAAAAAATAACAATATGGAGCAATATGTGAGTTATCGTTTATTTCAAATCTTCCGTTTTTAGTTGTATATATGGTTATATTTTTATACAAAATTGAATTTTTACCAATTTTAATAGTTGAAGCATTTTGTATATCGACGTTATAATATATAATCGAATTATCACAAATTTTCGCACCGTTAACAATTAATTTATAACGTTTAATTTTATTTCTTACCCTAAGCAAAAAATTCATATTTCTAATACTTTTCACAAAAATACTTGTAATAATCGAAATTTAGAAATTTAATATAAACTCAAGTTATTGTAGTATTTCTAACATAACAAGAATAAATAACACAATTCAGAATTTATTTTTTATACCTAAACCTTTTTATTTGTAAATACATACTAATAAAATACGAAAATAAAAATACAAGTAAAGTTACAACATCAACAAGCTGCCGCGAAAATTTATAACCAGTTAAAATGTATATTAAAAATGAAACATAAGAATTAGAATGAATTGGTAGTCCCAATTTTACACGAACATCCCAATGCCAATCGGTACAAAAGCAATAACCCCAACCATACCATATTCCTAAAATAAACCACGAAAAAGCTGTTATATTTAGAGTAATAAAATTAAAAAAACGTGTT
>JBBIKO010000105.1:2763-6697 GCA_037445415.1 Bacteroidota bacterium | reverse complement strand
TCATTAGTAAGTCGTTTGGCTAATCCTGCTATACCAACTGTATTATCGTTTGGAAAATTTATTGCCAACGGAGCAACTAATATTATTCCAAACGAAGTTAAGATAGAAGGAACTTTTAGAACTTTTGACGAAGATTGGAGAAAAAAAGCTTTATCACAGATTCAGCAAATTACATATCACACTGCACAATCGTTTAATGTGGAAGCAGAGATTAAAATACTAAACGGGTACCCTTCATTAGTAAACAACACAGAATTGTACAAAACTGTAAAATCTATAATTGAAACATTTTTACCTGAAGAAAAAGTCAAAATACTTGATATTAGAACTACAGCCGAAGATTTTGCTTACTTTGCTCAAAAATATCCATCACTTATGTTTCGCATAGGTACAGGTGGTTCCGATTACTGTTCGTATCCTTTACATTCACCTAATTTTGATGTAAACGATGAAATTTTTTCATTTGCTCACGGACTTTTATCATTTATAGCATACAATTTGACGAAGTAATGTATAAAATTTGTCAATTATATTGAAAGTGAAAATGTTTTCAGCTCTATTCTTTGCTTATGTTTAGTGCTTCTTTTATTGTTACTTTTTGTCCGTTATTATATGCAACAATAAAACACTGTAAACCTTTTTGTTTAACTTGATTTTGATACCTGTTTGCTTCCTTCAATGTTGAAAACTTTCCAACAGAATATTTATACATATTATCAATAAAAAGTTCGTCAACAGAATAATCAAAATTGTACTTATCGAAATAACCTTTCGGGAGAGGCTTAGGCGAAGCTCCTAACTGAACTGTATAATAAAGCCCTCCAACAGAAGGAGAAATATTTGTTCGAGTTTTTATTTCAACCGGTTTAGTTTCTACATTTTTAGTTTTAGTTTCTGATTTATTTGCTTGTGGAACTGCTTCAGGTTTATCTTCAGTTAACACTACTCTTTCAACATTTTCTGCTTTTTGAGTTTCTTTCACTTCAACTTTGCTTAGTTGAGTTACTGGTTGAACATCTGAAGTCTTAGGTTCTTCTTTTATATTAGTACGAACGATAGGTTTAGGAGCAGATATTTCATTTTCTTCTGTCTTTATTTCAGTTTTTTTAGGAACATTTTCTACTACTATATTCGAACTAACTGGCTGCGTCGCACTTGCTCCTGGGTTATAAGGAGGCAAATTTTTAATTTTTCTGCAATTTCTTTATTCGACAAAAAATCTTTTTGTTCAACACTAACATATTTAATTCCAGCCTCACTTAAAAAAGAAACATTACCTATAATATTTACAGATTCATTTAAAGAAACAGACGAAGTGATTTGGTATTTAGCTATGAACAATTCATTAACAGGTAAAGCTGACCAAACAAATAATACAGATGTTCCTGTAAATGCATTTGTGCTTCCATAAGGTTCAATTACTTTACACTTAAAGCCATTTGGAAATTTTTCTTTTATTTTTAAGGTTTTTCCCCTTTCAAGGCCAACTGTATTTATAAGCAATGTAACCGTAAAATCATTTCCTTGTTTTTCAATATGCCTGTAACAAAATACCTTATTTAAAGGAATTTCATTCTGAGCAAAGGTAAAAATATTAGAAGCAATAAAAATCAAAATAAAAACCAATGACTTTTTCATATATTACTTTATTTTAAGCAAAGTTAAGATATTTTTTTTAGTTCAAAAAAATTGAGTTAAAAATTTAATAACAAGTAGCATTTGATAACTTTTAAAAATATTCTACCTTTCATTAAAGCTTACAATATTTTTTCTGAAATTTGCAAAATGAAAAATTTAACAGAAGGAAAAGAATCGAAGCTTATTTTAGATTTTGCAATTCCAATGCTATTGGGAAACCTTTTTCATCAACTTTACCATATTGCAGATAGTATTATTGTCGGGCAACTTTTAGGAAAATCTGCTTTGGCCGCTGTAGGAGTTACAATGCCTATTATTTTTACTTTAATTTCTTTAATTGTAGGATTTTCTATTGGTTTTAACGTAATTATTGCTCAATATATTGGTGCAAAAGATTATTTAAAGGTACAACATACAGTGGATACTATGAATATTATTCTAATTGTATCTTCTGTGCTTTTTTCGGTTATTGGACTTACTTTTTTAAATGACATACTTAAACTTATTAATACTCCAAGTGAAATTCACCTGTTAGCTTATGAATATTTAAGTATATATTTAATTGGACTTTTTTTCTTTTTTGGTTATAATGGTACTTCTGCAATATATCGTGGAATGGGTGATTCAAAAACACCACTATATTTTATCGTATTATCTACTGTTCTAAATGTACTTTTAGATTTATTATTTATTGGTGTTTTTAAATGGGGTATAGCTGGTGCTGCATGGGCTACCATTTTTTCGCAAGGTGTAGCTTTTTCTATTTCTGTTTTTTATATGAACAAATACCATCATTTTTTAAAAATACGCCTTTTTAATTTATTTTTCGACCGTTTTATCTTCAAAAAATCATTGCAAATTGGCTTACCTACTGCTTTTCAACAATCATTTGTTGCTTTAAGCATGGTTGCATTGTTAAGTGTTGTAAATATATTCGGAACAAATGTAGTAGCAGCATATTCTATTGCAACACGAATTGAAGCTTTTATTTTCTTACCCGCTATGAATTTTGCTGCGGCACTATCAACTTTTGTTGGACAAAATATTGGTGCACAACGCTTAGATAGAGTTTATAATGGTTACATATCTACACAAAAAATGTTGTTTGTAATTACCATTGCTTTATCAACAATTATTTATATATTTTCCGAAAACCTTACCAGCATTTTCACAACAGACAAAGAAGTTATAATAATTAGCAAAGAATATCTTCAAATTGTTGCGTATTTTTTTGTTTGTTTTTCAATAATGTTCGTTAACAATGGGATATTACGTGGTGCAGGCGACACACTTATTCCTATGTTTATAACTCTATTTTCGCTGTGGATAATAAGAATACCGATAGCTTTTATAATGTCAAAACAATTTGGCTATATTGGAATATGGTGGTCTATACCTATTGCGTGGATTTTTGGAATGACGTTATCTTACTTTTACTATAAAACAGGCATTTGGAAAAAAAAGACGTTGATAAGTCGTCCTATTAGCCAAGAAGAAGCTAGTATTAGCCCCGACTAATCAATATATTCAAAACCAGTATATGGAATTAATACTTCCGAAATTTTTATCCCCTTGTCTGTTTGATTATTTTCTAACAGTGCAGCTACAATACGTGGTAATGCTAAGGCACTACCATTTAATGTATGGCATAAAATGTTTTTCTTGGTTTTGCTATCCTTATATCTTAATTTTAAACGATTAGCCTGAAACGACTCAAAATTAGATACCGAACTTACTTCCAACCATTTGTTTTGAGACATACTATACACTTCAACATCATAAGTTAACGCCGAAGCAAAACTCATATCACCACCACACAATTTAACTATTCTATATGATAGTTCCAGTTTCTTTACTAAACTTTCAACATATAAAAGCATTTGTTCAAGCTGTTCATAAGATCGTTCGGGATGCTCAATTACAACAATTTCCACTTTATCGAACTGATGCAAACGATTTAAACCACGCACATCTTTACCATAAGAACCAGCTTCTCTTCTGAAACAAGGTGAATACGCTGTATATTTCACCGGAAAATCTTTTTCGTCGAGTATTACTTCTCTAAAAATATTTGTAACAGGTACTTCTGCTGTAGGTATCAAAAAAAGATTATCCATTTGAATATGATACATCTGTCCTTCTTTATCAGGTAGTTGTCCTGTTCCAAAAGCAGTTGAATCGTTTACCAAAAAAGGCGGAATCACTTCAGAATAACCTGCCCTTATTGCCTCATCAAGAAAGAAAGAGATTAAAGCTCGCTGAAGTTTTGCTCCCTTGCCCTTATAAACAGGAAAAC
>JBBIKO010000105.1:0-2742 GCA_037445415.1 Bacteroidota bacterium | reverse complement strand
ATCATATTTTTTAGCTAAATCCCAATGAGGTAAGCCATTATTGGGTAATGCATTTCCTGAACTTCTTATTATTTGGTTATCTTCCAAACTGTTTCCAACAGATACAGAATAATGCGGTAAATTTGGCAAGCGAATTATAAGCTCATCTAATTTTTCTTCTATTTCATTATGTCTTTGTTGTAAAGATTGAATTTCTAGTTTAAGTTGTGTTGTCTTTTGTTTTAAAAGTTCTACCTGATCTTTCTGACCTAATTTTATATAATTCCCTATTTCTTTTGAAATTTGATTTAATTCTGCCTGTTTAACATCATATTCTGCTTGAGTTTTTCTTCTTTGAACATCTAATTGTTCTAGGTCATTTAGAATATCTGTTGCATCAAAATTTTTAATTTTCAAGCGATTTAATACTTCTGTTTTATTTTCTATTATATATTTTAATTGTACCATAGCTAAAAAAATAAAAAATCCTTAGTTATCGTCTGATAAACTAAGGACAATATAATCATAAAAAAAATATTACTGAACTTGAATAGGGCTAACAGATACAAACGACTTATCGTTCTTTTTACTTTTAAACTCTACTATTCCATCAATTAGTGCAAACAATGTAAAGTCTTTGCCCATTCCTACATTTATTCCGGGATGAAATTTTGTTCCTCTTTGTCGAACAATAATATTTCCCGCTTTAACTATTTGACCACCAAAAACTTTTACACCTAATCGCTTACTCTGTGAATCGCGACCATTAGCAGAGCTACCAACACCTTTCTTATGTGCCATAATTCTATTGTTTTAAATATTTATTTCTTCAATTTCAATTTGAGAAAATTGCTGACGATGACCATTCAATTTTTGATAGCCATTACGTATTTTCTTTTTAAATACTAAAACCTTGTCGCCTTTAACGTGTTTTAAAATTTTAGCTTTTACACCTGCACCTTCAACATAAGGTTTACCTATTGTAACTTTACCATCATCGTCTACTAATAAAACGTTAGAAAATTCTACAACAGTTCCTTCTTCTGCTTTTAGACGATGTACAAATAACTTCTTTCCTTTTTCAATTTTAAATTGCTGACCTGCAATATTTACTATAGCATACATGATTGTTAAAACTATATTTTCAATTAGGACTGCAAAGATACAAAGTTTTTTTTAAATAAAAATTTTTTCTAAAAAAATAATAAACAATATTTTTATAAAAAATTTACCTTTGACAGCTTTTTTAAAAAATGAATTTTATATTTTTGTTGTTGAGTATTTTATTGCATGAAAAAGATTAAATTAAATGTAGTTGGCTTATCGTATAGTGAAACACATTCTGGTGCTTATGCTTTAGTCTTAGAAGAAGAAAACGGACAGAGAAGAATACCTATTATTATTGGTTCTTTTGAAGCTCAAGCAATTGCAATTCAGTTGGAAAAATTAAAGCCTCCACGCCCATTAACACACGATTTATTTGTTTCTTTTGCATCAGCGTTTAATATAGATCTAGTTGAAGTTAATATTTATAAGCTGGAAGAAGGTATTTTTTATTCGAATATAATTTTTCAACATAACGAAGAACCAATTGCTATAGATAGCAGAACATCAGACGCTATCGCTTTAGCTTTACGTTTTGAATGTCCTATTTATACAACCGAAAGCATATTAGAGCGTGCTGGTATTATACTTAATTTTGAAGAAGATAAAGAACAATCACCTGAAAAAACCACAAGAGAAGAAAAAAATACAAGAAAATCGCCCTATACAAAATACACAATAGAAGAACTTGAAAATATGATGAAAATAGCAATAGAAAACGAAGAATACGAAAAAGCATCTGCAATTAGAGATGAATTAAACAGAAGGAAAAAAGATTTCTAAAAAATATCATATGAGCTTAAAAATACGTTTGATACTAATGAATTTTTTGCAATTTTTTATTTGGGGTTCGTGGCTGTTAACCATTGGTGCATACTGGTTTCAAAATAAAGGGTGGACTGGTACCGAATTTGGAGCCATATTCTCTACTATGGGAATAGCTTCCTTATTTATGCCAGCCATTGCAGGTATAATAGCCGACAGATGGATTAATGCAGAAAGACTTTATGGAATTTTTCACATTTTAGGAGGAATTTTGCTTTTTATAATTCCACAAATAAATAATCCATCACTTTTCTTTTGGATTATGCTAGTTAATATGATTTTTTACATGCCTACAATTGCGTTAGCAATCACTATTTCTTATGCATCTATGAAATCTGCAAAAATGGATGTAATTAAGGAATATCCTTCGGTACGAGTTTTTGGCACAATTGGTTTTATCGTTGCTCTGTGGAACATTAGCCTTCTTGGGTTCGAAATATCACCAATGCAATTTTATGTTGCTTCTATTTCTTCTTTTGTGCTTGGAATATATGCATTTACTTTACCTAAATGTCCACCTTCGAAAGAAGTTAAAAATACATCATTAGTAGAATCTTTAGGTTTAAAAGCTTTTACATTATTCAAAGATACAAAAATGGTTTTATTTTTCATATTTTCTTTATTATTGGGTGCCTCACTCCAGCTAACTAATGCTTATGGAGATACTTTTTTACACGATTTTGCAAAAATAGATGAATTTAAAAATGCCATAGCTGTAAAATATCCTGCTATAATAATGTCAATATCGCAAATGTCAGAAACACTGTTCATTCTTACTATACCATTTTTCTTAAAAAAATTTGGGATAAAAAAGGTAATGTTAATGAGCATGAT
>JBBIKO010000104.1:4810-6700 GCA_037445415.1 Bacteroidota bacterium | reverse complement strand
TTTGCTAAGTGATACAATTTATGTAACATGGAACTCTGGTAACCAACATGTTGTACAACTAATGACATACAATATTTGGGGATGTTATAGTGGTTTAGTTACAAATTATGTTCAGGAGCCACCACTGTTCAATCCACAAAAAACTGTAACGCCCTCTACATGTGGGAATTGTAATGGTAAAATAGAATTAACTACATCTCATGTAAATCAACAGGGGCAAGTTATTCCTAATTATTATACATTTAATTGGGTTGACAATAATAGCTCTACGTTAATTCGTGACGGAATTTGTCCTAATTCTTGGATGTATGTAATAGCAAACGGACAATCGCAAAGCCCACATGCTTCACCTGGTACAATCTGTCATGATACTATTGGTATTTTTGTAACAGATACCGGTACTGTAATTGCACAATTCGATACCACTGTTTTTGAACAAAATCAGGTTGCACCATACCAAGTAACAATGGTAAATACAACTTACAACGGTAGAAAATATTCGTGGCGAATATACGATCAATACAACAACTTAATATTTACATCTTCGGCTCAAAACCCAACAATAGTATTTGAAGCAGATGGTTGCTACTCAATTATCCTCATTGCAACAAGCAAAGAAGATTGTGTTGATACAATGATTTATTCACCATTATGTGTAGATAAACAACCAATATTGGAAGTTCCAAATGTGTTTACACCAAATGGCGATGGACAAAACGATGTATTTAAAGTTCGTGCTGAGTCTATAGATGAATTTGAAGCAAAAATATATAATCGTTGGGGAAGAAAAATTTACGAATGGGATAATGTAAATGGGTACTGGGATGGAAACATAACTGGAAGTGAAGCCGCACCAGGTGTTTATTATATTGTAATTAAAGCAAAAGATAGACGCGGTAAAGAATATAAATATGAAGGATACTTACACTTGCTAAAAGAGAAGTAAAATGTAAGCTAAAAAACTTATAAACTTCTATTATTATATTAAAAATTAAAATTTTGTTTAACTTTGAAAAAAGTTGTTTTATGCGACTTAAATTTTCAATAATATTTCTAACATTGAGTTTATTTGGTTGTAGTCAACAAACTAATTTAAAAATGAATACAATTAGACAACCTGCTGTTGCAGGAAAGTTTTATCCTTCAAACAAAGAAGAGCTTAAGTTGCAAGTAGAAAATATGCAAAAGCAAGCCAAACCTCCTAAAAATGAAAATACAATAGCTGTAATTTCGCCACATGCTGGTTATGTTTTTAGCGGAAGTGTTGCTGCTTCGGCTATTAATCAGTTTAATCCTAACAAAAAATATGAAAACGTATTTATTATAGCAACAAGTCATACTATGTACTTCGAAGGAGCTTCGATTTATAGCGAAGGAAATTTTGCTACACCACTTGGAGAAGTTAAAGTTAATCAAAAATTAGCCAAAGAATTAATTGAAAAACATAATGTTTTTAAATCTTTACCAGAAGCTCATCGCGACGAGCATTGCATTGAAGTTCAGTTACCCTTTTTGCAACTTCATTTGAAAGAAGATTTTAGTTTAGTGCCTATTTCTATCGGTTCAGAAGGATTGAATACTGCTAAGGAAATTGCTAAAGCATTAAAACCATACTTTAATGAAAAAAACATTTTTGTTATTTCGAGCGATTTTTCTCATTATCCATCATACAATGAAGCTGTAAAAATTGATAACGAAACAGCACAAGCAATAATTAGCGGAAATTCTGATAATTTTATTCAAGCAATAAATAAATACAAAAAATCAGAAGTAAAAAATTTAGCAACTACATGTTGTGGATGGTCGGCAGTTTTATCCCTAATGTACATGGCAGAGAGCAATAATTTTGATTATGCAATTGTTGATTACAAAAATTCAGGAGATTCACAC
>JBBIKO010000104.1:0-4800 GCA_037445415.1 Bacteroidota bacterium | reverse complement strand
AGATAAAGAAAGAGTTGTTGGTTACTGGGCTATATCTGTTAGTCAAAAAAAAAAACAATAAGTTCGATCTAACAAACGAAGAAAAAATTGAACTTTTGAAGTTAGCAAGAAATACTTTAGAATTAAAATTTTTAAACAATTCTCGTCCCGACATAAATAACTTTAAAATTACAGAAAATCTTAAACAAAATTGTGGTGCATTCGTTACTTTGCATAAAAATGGAGTATTACGAGGTTGTATCGGTCAGTTTGAACCAAAAATTCCATTATACGAAGTTGTTATTGAAAAAGCAATTGCGTCTGCTTTTTCCGATTATCGTTTTCCTCCTTTAACTAAAGAAGAATTAGACCTAGTTGATATAGAAATTTCTGTGTTAACTCCATTGCGTAAAATTAATTCTATAAATGAAATAGAGCTTGGTAAACACGGCATTTACATAAAAAAAGGAAATAAAGCTGGTACTTTTTTGCCTCAGGTTGCAAAAGAAACAAAATGGAGTTTAGATGAGTTTTTAGGATATTGCGCAAGAGATAAAGTTGGTATTGGTTGGGAAGGTTGGAAAGAGGCCGATATTTATATTTACGAAGCAATAATTTTCTCTGAAAAAGATTATGGACTTTACCCGAAAAAAAAAACTAAATACTATACAAAATTAGAAAATAATAAAGTTCGGTGCGATTTATGCCCTAATTATTGTATTCTTGCCGAAGGGAAGACAGGTTCATGTAGAGCAAGAAAAAATATAAACGGCGAACTCGAATCTTTAACTTATGGTAAAATTGTGGCTGTAAATAACGATCCTGTCGAAAAAAAACCATTATACCATTTTTTACCAGGAACAATGACTTTTTCGATTGGAACAGCGGGATGCAACTTTCATTGTAAAAATTGTCAAAACTATACAATATCTCAAGTATCGCCCGAAGAAATTGACTACAAAGCTTTAACGCCCGAAGAAGTTGTTGCTTTAACCAAGAAGTATAAAAGCAATTCAATATCTTATACATACAACGAGCCAGTAGTTTTTTATGAATTTATGCTTGAAACAGCAAAATTAGCCCGAAAAGAAGGACTAAAAAACATAATGGTTACAAACGGATACATAAATAAAGAGCCTCTAAAAGAGCTTATACCATATATTGACGCCGCAAATGTTGATTTAAAATGCTTCGACGAAAAAATTTACAGAGAATTAACAGAAGGGACTTTGCAACCTGTACTTGAAACTATACTTTTACTAAAAAAGCACAATGTATGGATAGAAATTACAAATCTTGTAATACCTAATTATACCGACGATTTGAAAATGATTTCGGCTATGTGCGATTGGATGGTTAAAAATAAATTACAAGACGTTCCTTTGCACTTTAGTAGATTCTTCCCTGCTTACAAATTGTCTGATATAAAACCTACTCCTATTGAAACGTTACAAAAAGCTGCAGAAATAGCAAAATCGAAAGGAATAAAATACGTTTACATAGGTAATGTTGCATCAGAATCGAATACTTATTGTCCTTCTTGTAGCGAAAAACTTATTACCAGAAAGGCATTTAATGTTACTAATACAGAATTTAACGGAATATGTACAAAATGTAATAGCAAAATTTCGGGTGTTTGGAATAAATAATAATGATAAGCATTATTCATTTATTGTGCATTAAAAATTTTGTGTAAGTTTGCAAAAAAAAGATGTTGCGATTTAGGCTATTTAGGTTACCTCGAGCAAAGTCGTATAACTACATTCCTGTATTTTACGATAAGCGTAAAGAACAATTAGAAAAAAAAATGCATGAGCAAAATACTAATAATCACCAAAATAGAATAAAAGGTAGTTTTAAAAGAAGCTCTAATTTAAAAAGTAAATCTGAAGCAAGCAAATCGAATATTCGCTTAATAATAATTATACTTATTTTAACATTCTTAGCTTTATACTTTCTTTATTCGTAAGACTATGATTTCTCAAGTAATTAAGATACTGCCCGATTCTGTTGCCAATCAAATAGCAGCAGGTGAAGTTGTACAACGACCTTCTTCTGTTGTAAAAGAATTATTAGAAAACTCGATAGATGCTTTTGCAAAAAACATAAAAATTGTAATAAAAGATGCAGGTAAAACACTAATTCAGGTTATTGACGATGGAATAGGTATGTCGGAAGTTGATGCCAGGTTAGCTTTTGAACGTCATGCTACTTCAAAAATTTCAGATGCCAATGATCTTTTTGCAATATCTACATTCGGTTTCAGAGGCGAAGCACTAGCTTCAATAGCTTCGGTAGCACAAGTTGAACTTATTACTAAAAGAGAAAATGATGAGATTGGTACTTTTGTAGAAATACACGGTTCAAAACTAATCAAACAAACACCAACCGTCTGTTCTAATGGAACTTCTGTAACAGTAAAAAATTTATTTTACAACATTCCTGCACGTCGCAGGTTTCTTAAATCAAATGATTTAGAACTTAGGTATATAGTAGATGAATTTATAAAAGTTTCATTATCGCACACAGAAATTTCGTTCAACTTGGTTAATAATCAAACTGAAATTTATAATTTGACAACAAGCACTTTAAAGCAAAGAATAATTCATGTTTTTGGTAAAAGTATTTCATCAGAATTACTTGATATAAACACCGAAACTTCTATAATAAACATTCATGGTTTTATAGGCAAACCCGAAAATGCAAAAAAGAAAAATAAACAGCAGTATTTTTTTGTAAACAACCGTTTTATAAAGCACAACCTATTGTATCGTGTAATTTTAAATGCATACGAAAATTTGCTCTTGCCCGAAACAACTCCTTCGTTTTTTATTTATTTTACTTGCAATCCAAAATTTATAGATGTTAACATTCACCCAACTAAAACAGAAATTAAATTTGAAGACGAACGAGCAGTAGCACAAATATTAGAATCTGCCATTAAACAAACACTAGGCAAAACAAGCATATTGCCCAATATTGAATTCAATCTAGAATCATCAATACAATTACCACAAATGCAAAAACAGAAGCCCATTACACAACCTAAAATTTCGATAAACCCCGATTACAATCCTTTTGAAAATAAAACAAATTCTGCCTGGAAAAATTTTTTTGAAACCGAAAATATTTTAAACAAACATTTTGAAGAAGTTAAAACTGAATCGAATACTTTAAACTTAGAGTATAAAGACACACATAATATTGTTCAGTTAAATAACCGTTTTTTAGTTTTACCTGTTAAATCGGGCTTAATGATAATAGATCAACACCGAGCTCATACAAGGATAATATATGAAATGTTGATAAAACGATTAGAAGATGAATTTTCATATTCAGAAAAATTGATATTCCCCGAAATAATAAATGTTGATGTTAGAATATTTACACATTTAGATGAACTTTTGCCATATTTTAATCGTTTAGGTTTTTGTATAAAAAAAATAAACAACGAACAAATTTCAGTTGAAGAAATTCCATCTTTTTTTACTAATTATAGCCTTGGTTCTATTTTAGAAAAATTTTTTGATTCATATTTTGATATTGAAAAAATGCCACATAAATTTGAAATACTAGACCGTTTTATGCTACCTTTAGCTCAATCTATGGCTATTAAAAACGGGCAAGTGTTAAATAATGAGGAACAACAACAATTATTCGATGAATTATTTTCAACAATGAACCCACAATACACACCTGATGAAAAAGTAATTTTTCATGTAATAGCAATTAATGAAATAGAAAAACATTTTTAAGTTATGAATTATTATTCTCCAGGCGGCTTTAATATATTGCCACCAGTAGTAAAAAATTTACTTATTATAAATGGGTTGTTATTTTTAGCAACATTTACGCTGATGAGCAAATTTAGTATTGATTTAACAAGTATTTTAGGTTTACACTGTTTCGAGAGTGAAAATTTTCGATGGTACCAGTTTATTACCCACATGTTTATGCATGGTAATTTTTTACATATTTTTTCAAACATGTTTGCTTTATGGATGTTTGGAACTGCAATAGAAAATTTTTTGGGTAGCAAAAGATTTATATATTATTACTTTTTTACGGGCCTTGGTGCTGCTGCTTTACATTTGCTAATAAGCTACTATCGGCTAAATGATTTACATCAGGCTATTGTTGCATATAAAAATGCATCTTCGCCTGAAAGTTTCTCGTATTTAATAACAAATTATTTTCCAGAATACAAAAGTCAGTTATCTAATTTTATATATACATGGTCGAATTTTCGCTACGATACGTCGTTTGTACAACAAACATATAAATTTGTTGAAGAACAATATACTATGCTAATAAATATACCTACTGTGGGTGCATCTGGTGCAGTTTTTGGTTTACTTCTGGCTTTTGGTATGATGTTTCCAAACTCACTTATTTATATTTACTTTTTATTCCCAATAAAAGCTAAATATTTTGTTATTTTTTACGGATTATTTGAACTATATAGCGGTATTATGAATCAACCTGGCGATAATGTTGCTCATTTTGCACATTTAGGAGGCATGATTTTTGGTTTAATTCTTATTCTTTACTGGAGAAGTAAATATAGAATATTTTAAAAATATGAATTTTTTTGTAAAATACTGGCAAAAATTTATATATGGTAATTATCTTACAAAAATTCTTTACATAAATTTAGCAGTATATATAATAATTGGAATATTTAGAGTTTTTCAGCATCTATTAGGAGTAAAAAATCAATTCTTGTATTATCCTCTTAATTATTTAATGCTTCCTGCAGATGTAAATGCACTTTTGCTTATGCCGTGGACACTTATTACCTATATGTTTACACACGAACAA
>JBBIKO010000103.1:0-6788 GCA_037445415.1 Bacteroidota bacterium | reverse complement strand
AATAATTTCGCCTTTTTGGGTAATGTTAGAACCTATTCCCGATTGTGCAGCAATTTTAACTTCATCGCTTATTTGTAAATGCCCTGCAATTCCAACTTGTCCACCTATCATGCAATATTTTCCTATTTTAGTAGAACCAGATATTCCTGTTTGAGATGCAATAACTGTTCCTTCTCCAATTTCGACATTATGAGCAACTTGAATTAAATTGTCGAGTTTAACATTTTTACGAATAATTGTACTTCCTATTGTAGCTCTGTCTATTGTAGTGTTAGAACCTATTTCTACATTATCTTCTATAACAACGTTACCTATTTGAGGTATTTTTTTATTCGACTGGTCTGCAGATGCAAAACCAAATCCATCGGAACCAATAACGGTATTAGAGTGTATAATACAATTATTTCCAATGGTGCAATTTTTATATATTCGAACTCCAGAATATAATATGGTGTTTTCGCCAATCGTAACATTTTCGCCTATATAAACATTAGGATAAATTTTAACGTTTGTTCCTAAAACAACATTTTTTGAAATATAAGTAAAGGAACCTATGTAAACATTATGTCCAATTTTTACATTTGGATTTATGAAACATGGATATTCTATTCCTACTGGGTGTTTGTCTAATTCTATTGAACAAATTTCTAATAGTTGTGCAAAGCTTTTATATGCGTTTTCTACAGCAATAAGTGTTGCTGTGAATGGTTTAGAGGGTTTAAAATCTTTGTTAACCAATACAATGCTAGACTGCGTAATATAAAGATATTTCTCATATTGAAGATTTGCTAGAAAAGATAAAAATCCGGGTTTGCCTTCTTCAATTTTAATAATGCCAGAAACTTCAACATTTTCGTCTCCTATAACATTTCCGTTTAAAAGTTCTGCTATTTGTTTTGCTGTTAATTTCATTATTATTATTTTTTGCAAATTTAGATTAAATTTTTGATTTTTTTAACTTTTACCTTTTGTAAGTTCAATATGTTAAGTTTATATTATTTTTAAAATACACTATTTAAGACTTTTTTACAAGGTAGAATTTAAACTTTCATTATACTTTTAAATTTACAGAATTCTCGTTGTAGCAAAGGGATGTAACAACCTATGCTATTTCCTAAATTCAAATACACTGTTTATTAGATTTGCATTACTGTTTTAGTATTGTAGTTATGGTTTTGGTAGATTGTCAAGTCCGAACTCCGTTGTGGCTTGTAATGAAGGGGAATAGTGTACATAAGAGTTTTGATTTTATATTTTAATGTACAAATTTTTTAATATTATTAACGAACTATAATGTAAAGGTTATATTATATTATTTTCAAAAAAAAGATGAAATAACATTTTATTTTTTTGAGGTTACATACATTCTGGTACATAACAAAAAAGTATTTTATTACATTTTTCGATAAAACTTTAATATTTAGAATATCTGAGGCATTGGCAATATCAATAAGTTTTCCATCTTTAAATAAAATATTTATTCGGTTGTTGTTAATACTATATGCCTGATTTTCTGCTAATCCGGAAAAAATAAAATATTTAGTTTCGTTGTACGATATTGAAAATTGTTTCATTAAGTTTTTGCGATAGCTTGCAATTTTGTTATTGTTAATTTTTTGTTTAAGCATCTGTACTTTAAATAGCTTGCGAGACAAAAAACGTTCACATAAGATAGATAAAACTTTGTCGTTGTATTTAGACCATTGTTTTATCCAAACCATTATATCTGAATCGTCAAGTTGAGCAAAAGTATTTATTAATTCGTAATTTGAATAAATATCTTCTTTTGCCCATTCTTTTTTCCAAATATAATGTAATTGTTCTGGAAGTGTTATTTTGTTTGACAGAAATAAATCTCTTACTCTTTTAAATATAGAAACTAACATAAGTTCGGCAGCAAGTACTGTTTTATGTAAATATACTTGCCAGTACATTAATCTGCGGGC
Source organism: Bacteroidota bacterium (assembly GCA_037445415.1). Lineage (GTDB taxonomy): Bacteria > Bacteroidota > Bacteroidia > Bacteroidales > GWA2-32-17 > Ch61. Next base: position 4,842 of record JBBIKO010000103.1, on the reverse strand, counting down.
AATAAGAAATTTTTCTATCGAATAAATTCCTTTTTCTTCAACAGCAAGATCTCCGTTATTTGTAACGGTTAGCATCTTAATAATTCTTTCTGTTCCGATTACTCCTTCTGAAACGCCTGTGTAAAAACTATCGCGTTTTAAATAATCGAGCCTGTCCATATCTAATTGTCCGGAAACGAGTTGGTGCAAAAATTTTTTATGATAAGTATTATCTAATATTTGAATACAAAGATTTAAATAACCGTTATATTTTTGATTGAAATACTCTATAAAAGCTCTTGTGAGTATTTCGTGGTTAATATTGCGAAAAATAATTTTCTCTAAGGTATGAGAAAATGGTCCGTGTCCTATGTCGTGTAGTAAAATTGCAAGTAATGTTGCTTCCGATTCTTCGGTGGTAATGTTAAATCCTTTTGAGTTAATAACTTTTAAAGCTTGTTGTGTTAAAAAATAAGCTCCTAACGAGTGTTGAAATCGTGTATGCATAGCTCCTGGATAAACGTAATGTGCAATTCCTAGTTGAGTAATGTGTCTTAATCGTTGAAACCACGGATGATTGACAATTTCAAACCCTATTCCCGATGGCATTTGGATAAAACCATGAACAGGGTCGTTTACGATTTTAATTTTTTCGTACATTAAAGTTTTATTATTTGCAAAAATAATAATTCAAAGAGAATTTTAACTTTTTTTTAAGTGAAGGCTATATTCAAACAAAGCAATATCATATTTTATTGGGTCAGTATGGTCTAAAAGTTTTAAGTTTTCAGTAAGCAAAGAGACAGATTCCCAGTCGTTAGTTTTTCTGTTTAATAAGTTTAAATTTCTTGCGGCAAATGCAACATGTACATCAAAAGGTATATACAAATCTGAGGGCGAAATTTTGTGCCATATACCTAAATCAATTTTTTTTGAATCTTTTCTAACCATCCAGCGTAAGAATAAATTAAGTCGTTTTGCTGTTGAATTGTTACCTATGTTTGAAATATGCCGTAAGCTTTGTTTGTCATAGATAGTTGAAGAAAAAATGTTATAACAGTTTTGTAACGAATATTTTAAATCTCTATGCTGTAAATAAGGTTTAAGAAAAACATTTTCTAAACCTCCTTGTTCAATGTATATGTGTTTAAGTGTAATACAAAAATTGAAAATGTCGGTGCCATTAATAGTTCTATGTTTAAAGTAATCGAATAGCTTTTTGTGTTTATTGTTTATTTGAACAATAAAATTGTAAGGCGAGTTGTGTAAAATGTTCATTAGTTTATAAGCATTTTTTATTATTTGTTTTCTGTTTCCCCATGCTAATATGCTCGTTAAAAAAGCACTAATTTCTATGTCCTCTTTTTTTGAGAACAAGTGTGGAATTTGAACAGGATCGTTTTGTATAAATACATTGGCTTCAATATTATTAAGAAAACTGTCGAGTGTAGTTTTTATTTTGTTTGTAATCATAAGCAAAAATAATGAATTATTAACAAGTAGATTTTAATTTTTAAAATTTAATCTACATCTTTGTATCTATGTTAAAATAACATCGCTATGTCTCTTATTTCGAAAAAAGATGTAATGAAAGCTATTGTTTCGAATATTGGCCAAAAGGGTTTTTTTAAGTTGATTGTTCAATCAACACGAGTTAAACGTATCAATCAATTTTACCTTCGTCATCAATACGACGACACAGAAACATTTATTAATGCTGTTTTTACACAAAGCAATTTGCGCTTTACTTTTAGTACACACGAATTGCAAAAATTTCCTAAAACAGGTGCATGTATTGTTTATTGCAATCATCCATTTGGCGGGATTGATGGATTGATTCTTTATAAGATATTGAGTGCGCTACGTTCCGATATTAAAATAATGGCAAGCTATACATTAAGAAAAATTATCCCATTAAATAATATTATTTTACCTATTGATACATTAGACGAAGCAGCTCCCAAAGAATATCGTTTCAAAGGCACAAAAACAGCATTTCAACATTTGCAAGAAGGAGGATGCCTTATTGTTTTTCCAGCAGGAGAAATAGCTTCATATCAAAAGCATGTTAATATGGTTACCGACCCACAATGGCAACAACCACTTATTAAATTTATCAACAAAGCTAATGTTCCAGTTTTTCCTGGTTTTTTAGTAGAAACAAAAAAAACTTGGTATTCTTCTTTTCTAAAGTATTTTTTATATTCGAGCGAAAATAATAATCTTCCTCAGGAATTATTTTTTAGAAACAACTTACATGTAAACTGTCGAATTGGGGCACCAATAAAACCAGAAATAATTCAATCTTTTGATAGTATTTCGCAGTTAGGACGATTTTTAAGGGTAAAAGCTTATGCTTTGGGCTCTCCGCTTGATGTTAATCAATTTTATCCCACTATTTATAAAAATGTTGAACCAATAGCACCTTCTTTAGATAAAGCTATAATTGAAAACGAAATAAACTCGTTGAGCAAAGAATATTTGTTATATAAAGTAAATCAATTTAAGCTATATTGTGCTCCGGCTGTTGTTATACCTTCGGTATTGAACGAAATAGGACGTTTAAGAGAAATTACATTTCGTCAAGTAAAAGAAGGAACAAATAAAAGTATAGATCTTGATGAGTTCGATTTATATTATCATCATTTATTTATATGGGACGATGAAAATAAATGTATTGTAGGTGCATACCGTATAGGCAAAGGGAAAGAAATAATGGCACAATATGGAATTAAAGGATTTTATATACAAACATTGTTTTATATTGAAGAAGCTTTTTTTTCTGTTTTAAAACAATCTTTAGAATTAGGTCGTTCGTTTATTGTTAAAGAATATCAGCAAAAACCTATGTCGTTGTTTTTATTATGGAAAGGGATATTATACTTTTTGCTTAAAAACGAAGAATATCGTTATTTAATTGGTCCTGTGAGCATAAGCAACAGCTATAGTTCTGCTTCGAAAGCTATAATTATAGATTTTATTAAAAAGTATTATTTTGAAAACGAATTTCGTTATTACGTTAATCCACGCACAGCTTTTAATCCAAAATTACCAGAAATAGATACATCTGTTTTGCTCGAATCTACTGATGGAGATATAAATAGTTTAGATAAATTGATAGAGGAGATAGAAGTTAATAATTTTAAATTACCTGTACTTTTAAAAAAATATTTAAAACTTAATGCACGTATTCTTGGTTTCAATATTGATCCGAATTTTAACGATGCTTTAGATGGTCTGATTTTACTCGACATATATAATGTACCTCAAGATGTTATTTTGTCATTATCTAAAGAGTTTGACGATATAGAGATAATGAAACGTTTCAATGAATTTAAAGATTAAATAAAGACATGGTACGAAGATTTTTTTAATTATTTTTGCTTTGTGGAATTGGTATATTTATTTAATGGTTTTATAATAGGGCTTTCGGCATCTATCCCATTAGGTCCTATAGGTTTAATTTGTATTCAAAAAACATTAAATGCACGCTTAAAAAATGGTATTGTTTCTGGTATAGGAGCTGCAAGTGCAGATACTTTTTTTGCAATAGTTGCGGCATTTAGTATTAATGCAGTGTATAATTTTATAGAAGAACAACAAATTTATTTAAGAATAGTAGGAGGAACAATTCTTATTGGTTTGGGGTTAAAATTTTTTCTTACAAATCCAGCAATACAAATACGAAAACAACAAAATAAAGGGAATTCATTATGGACCGATTTTGTTTCGGTGTTTGTATTAACCTTATCTAATCCTTTAACTGTTTTTGTGTTTGGTGCTATTTTTGCAGGGTTTGGAATTATTCCAGCAAATAATCAATGGTACGATATGTTAGAATTAGTATCAGGTGTATTTTTAGGGGCTTCTGCTTGGTGGATATTCTTAGTTAGTACAGTAAACATATTTCGCAAAAGGTTTCGACTACGACGCCTCTGGTGGATGAACAAAATAATGGGTGCTATTATAGTTTTATTTGGAATTTTTGCTATTGTAAGCTTATTATTTTTGAAATTGTAACTTATACAGGCATTTTTACCATTACTTCTTTTTCAATTTTACCGTCCGACATGTACAATATTCTATCCGAAATATTAGCCAATTCGAAATTATGTGTAACTATAACAAATGTTTTTTTGAAATGTTCGCGTAACGATAAAAATAGTGAGAAAATATCTTGTGTGTTTGCAGAATCAAGATTTCCCGAAGGCTCATCTGCAAAAATTACATCGGGATCGTTAATAAGAGAGCGGGCTATAGCTACTCGTTGATTTTCGCCTCCCGATAGCTCGTGGGGTTTGTGATTTATACGATGGCTTATATTCATAAATTCGCATAGTTCTAAAGCTTTTTTTTCAACATCTTTTTTGGGTTTTCCAGAAATATATCCAGGTATGCAAATATTTTCGAACGCGGTAAACTCAGGAAGTAAATGATGAAATTGAAAAACAAAACCTATTTTGCGATTTCTAAACTTTGCTAACGGAGTTTCTTTTAATTTATGAATATTCACTCCATCAATTAATACTGTTCCACTTGTAGGTTGTTGTAAAGAACTTAGTATTTGTATAAGTGTGGTTTTTCCTGCACCGCTTGCCCCAACAATCGAAATAATTTCACTTTTATTAATGGTAAGCGAGACATCTTTTAATACATAAAGCGAACCGTAATATTTATTAATATTTTCTGCTACAATCATAATTGCAAAACTAAGTTAAATGTATTTAAAAAACAAAATTACTTTAAAAGGAGAACACGAAAAAGCATTTAATTTGTTTAATGTCTATAAGTTGTATTCATTATGCTTAATAATAATAAACTTAATTGAACTTAATAATTTTTATTGCAACATTAGTTTATATA
>JBBIKO010000102.1:3840-6830 GCA_037445415.1 Bacteroidota bacterium | reverse complement strand
TGATAAGAGTGAATTATTTCTATAGCTTTTTGTGGTGTTAGTTCAAGATAAACATCGTCATTTACAAGCATAACAGGTCCTTTATGACACCAACCTAAACAGTTTGCTGCTAATAAACTAAATTTTTTATCTACTGTTGTTTCACCTACTTTAATTTTAAGAGTGTTTTGTAGTGCTTCTATTATTTCGTCTTTACCCGACATATGACAAGCTATTGTTTTACATACCCTTACAACATACTTTCCTCTTGGTACTGTGTCTAAAAAAGTATAGAAAGTAGCTGTTCCAAAAACTTCAGCAGATGATAAATCTAGCGCTTTAGCAACTTCAACAATGTCTTCATCATTCAAATAATGCTTTTCTTTAACTATTGCCTGAAGCGCAGGCATTAAAGCAGAACGTTGTTTTCCGTACTTGCTTGTAACCTTTTCAAGAATTTCTTGAACTTCTGTCATGATATAACCTCCTTTATTTGTTTGTTAATAATTTTTAAATGTATATTAAGGTAAAGCTACATCAGTAAAATACCCTTGAATATGATTTTTATCAGTTCTAAATTTGTTTTATAAAAGAGATTGTTTGTTTTTATTCTAAATAAAAACTATAGAGATTAAAAAAAAATATAAAGAGCCTAATAAAAATTGCATTCCGTATTATTTCTAAATATTAAAATTCATAACCTGTACTTCTATTCCTCCAATAGCTTCGAGCTCTTCTTTAAATTTTTTGAATTCATCGTTTTTATCAACCATCTGCAATAAAATAAATCCTATTCTACTACAAGTATATTCGCTTACTTCGTGAAAACCCATACGAGAACGTATTAAATGTGCATATTTTGATAATACAGCCTGAGTTTTATTAGCTTCTTTTATTCTGTCGGTTAATGCTATACCAACAATTTTATAATGTGTCATAGGTAAAGTATTTTAAAAATATAAATCTCTTTCTCCATTTTTTAATTTTTCTATACGTCTTTTTAATTCCAAGGTATTCATGTGTCCTTCGAGACTAGAAATTTCTTTTTCAATAGCTTTCCATCCTTTTTCTTGTACTTCGGGAGTAGCATAATCTATTAAATATTCTGCTAATGTTAAAATAGCATTGGGTGAACAATAACGTTTTATAAAACCTGGTACCGAAAACTCCATAAAATGTTCGCCTGTTCTTCCCTTTCTATAACATGCAGTACAAAACGATGGTAAATAGCCATTATCTATAAGTTCTTCTATAATTTCGTTCAACGAGCGATCGTCGTTAATTTTAAATTGTTCACGATTTAAATCTTGATCTCTGTTCAACAATTTAGCTTTTGAGTAGCCTCCAAGTTCAATAATGGTGCCTCCATCTATTTGACTTACACCAAATTGCAATACTTCTTTACGTAATTCGGCATTTTCGCGAGCTGTTAAAATTAAACCTGTGTATGGAACAGCTAATCTTAAAATAGCAATTAACTTAGCAAAATCTCCATCAGATACCAGATACTTATTGCCAATAGATAGTCCTGAAGCATCTTTTATTCTTGGAAATGATATTGTATGTGGACCTACATTATAACAAGCCTCTAAGTGATTAGTATGACGAACTAATGCCAAAGTTTCGAATCGCCAATCATACAATCCGAATAACGCACCTATTCCAACATCATCCACGCCGGCTTCCTGAGCTCTATCTAATGAAGTTAACCTCCATTCGTAATCTTGTTTTTTTCCACCTAAATGATAACATTTATATGCTTCTGGGTGATACGTTTCTTGAAATATTTGATATGTTCCAATTCCTGCTTTTGCAATAGTTCTATATCCTGATATATCGAAAGGTGCTGCATTTATGTTGACACGACGTATTTCGCCTCGTCCTTTTTTTACGTTGTAAACTAATTTTACAGTATGTTCTATGTATTCTGCTGAATATTCGGGATGTTCGCCAAAAACTAATATAAGTCGCTTTTGCCCGTTATCTTCAAGCGCCATTACTTCTTGAACAATTTCGTCGTCGGTTAAAGTTTTTCTAATAGCCTTAGTGTTAGAAACTTTAAAACCGCAATATTGACAATTATTTGAGCATTTATTTCCTATGTATAACGGTGCAAATAAAACAATTCTATTACCGTATACTCGTTCTTTTAGAATTCTAGCACCTTGTTTTATCTCTTCTACTAAAATAGGGTCGGTTGTGTTTATTAAAATAGCTGTTTCTTCTAATGACAAACGCTGCTTATTAAGAGATTTGTTTATAATTTCTCGCACCTTTTGAGCAGTAGAAACAGTATTGTTTATATAATTCCAAATTTCATCAGGATCTATAAAAGGTTGCATTCTTTTATCTTCTATGGAACACTTTTCTGGATAAAATTTCATAAATAATTCATAAATTTAAGTACAATATTACTTAATATTTTTTTCTAAAAAAATGACTTTTATTAGTTTTTAAGTAAATTTAATTCCTATCAGCAAAATATCGTCAACTTGAAAATAATTACCTTTCCATTTGTCGTGTGTTTCTTCGATTATTTTTAGTTGTTCTTTCATTGGTAAATGTGATACTGACAAAAGTAGTTCTTTTAGTGGTTTGTATTTGAACTTTTTACCATCAGGTCCGCCAAATTGATCGGCATAACCATCAGAAAACATATAAAACATATCACCTTTTTCAATGGGTATTATTTGTTTGGTAAATGGTTTAAGATTTTCGTAAACCCCAATAGGCATTTTATCGGCTTTGTACTCTATGAGTTCTTTATTTCTAACAATGTATAAAGGATTGTTTGCGGCGGCAAATTCAAGGGTTTGTTGCTCAAAATCGAAAATACATAATACCATATCCATTCCATCTTTCGTTTGCTGTTCGCCACTTCCTTGGTTTAAAGCTCTAATTATATTGTTTCTGAGTTTATCGAGAATAATTGCTGCGTCAACCTTTTTTATATTGCTCACAATCTCGTTAAGAAAAGTTATTCCCAATAAGCTCATAAATGCTCCAGGGAT
>JBBIKO010000102.1:0-3825 GCA_037445415.1 Bacteroidota bacterium | reverse complement strand
AACAATGAGTTTATTATGTACTGGTGTAATAAAGTAATAATCGCCGCTAACTATATCTCTGGGACGGTTAAATATAAAAAATCTATCTTTCAATAATTCCTCTACAACATTTATTGGTGGAAGTACAGCTTGTTGAATTCTGCATGCATATCTGATACTATCCATTATTTCTTGTTTTTGAGAAGCTATTTCATCTCTTTGTAATAGTATTTCTTCTTTTTGTTTGCTGATTTCAATATTCTGACGAAGTATTTCTTGATTTTTTTGATTAAGAACAATATTAGCCTGTTTTTTTATTTTATAACTCCGATAAACAAAAAATCCTAAAAATACAAGTAATACAATTATCCCAATAAATAAGTACATAATAAGCTGTTGCATGTGTATGCGTTCTAGTTGTTCGTTTAAAATCTTTTTTTGTTCTTTAATTCGTCTGTTTTGTTTCTCTATTTCTTTTCTCTGGTTTGCTAAAATTACTGACTTTTCGTTTATTTCAATGTTTTTCGATTGTAAAAGTTTTTCGCGTTGTTCGAGTTCTTTTAGTTTTTTTTCTAATAATTTTCTATTTACATTAACCTGTTGTAAAATATGAATCAAGGCTTGTTTATGTTTTTCAATCTCTTTTAATTGTGTATCTATTTCTTTTTGTTGCTCTGTAATAATTTGTTGTTGATTTTCTATTTGTTTTTTTTGTTTCTCAAGTAATTGACTTTGTTGTTCAACTATTTCTTTTTCTTTTTGCAGTGCCAAATCGGTCATTTTATATAATTTTTCCCAATCTGCTTTCGATTTAACCGAACCTTCTATAAATAATTCATTCAATTTATAACCACACTCGTTTAATTTGGGCATATTAAGTTCATATCGTCGTAAATTGTTTAAAACAATAAAATTTATCATAGTTTTATGAAACTCGAAATTTTCTGTAATAAGTAATGTTGTACAAGTAATTCGTTTTTGCACTTTATCAATATCGAAATTTTCGTCGTTCTTAAAGAATATGATATTATATGGTTTTAATTGTTCGTAATTATTTGCATGTATTATTTTAATTGGTTTATTGTGTAGTAGTTTAATGTTTTCTGCTGTTGTTTTCATAACATTGTATAGTGAAGTGTCGTTTGTAAGAACGCATACTTTAAAGGTATCTATGTTATTTTCATTAGGCCAAGTAACTTGTTTAGCAATATCGAAAATGTATTTTGCTCTTGAATTATTATCAAATTTATTTTGTGAAAAGTGTATTTGATTAATGCAAAGCAACACTATCAGAGTGTATAAATATTTCATCATATAATTTTGGTTTAATGCGAAAATAATCAAAATAATTAACTATTGTTGTTCATTATAGTTTATTTTTTTAATAACTTTTCCATTTTTATCCCATTCTACATATTCTATTAACCTACCTTCTTCGTATTTAGCTACAAATTTTTTTTCTCCAGATATGTACCATCCAGTTGTTTCTCCTGTTTCAACACCATCAATATAAAATTTTTCTATCTTTACCTTATTATTTGAATAATATTCTTTTTCTACACCATTTTTTACACCGAAATTATAATTTCTATCCATTTTTTTAGTTCCATTTTTTTCGTAATAACCCCACAATCCTTCTTCTTTTCCGTTTTTTACAGTTCCTGTACGTTCTATATTTCCATTTTCGTAATAATAAGTCCAAGTTCCGTTTGCTTCACCTTCAACATACTGTCCTTTAGCTTTAACCATCCCCGAAGGATAAAACCACACCCACGTTCCATTTTCCAGTCCTTCTTGAAATTCACCAGTTGTTTGCAAAATACCATTATTATCATAAAATCTCGAAACTCCATGTTCTAAACCATTTTCAATTTTTTTTCGAGCAATAATTTTTCCTAATTCATTTCTTTCATTCAGTATTCCTGAAAATGGTTGACGTGTTGTTTTATCATATATAAAACCATTGTATTCGTATATTTGATCAAATTCGGACGACTGGGAAAAAATTACGCTTGTATTTATAGTAAATAAAACAATAATTATATTGCAAGAAAAATAATTCATAAATAATTATCCAAAATTAAAATAAAATTTCTTAATATAAATATCTTGATAAACTATGCTAATGACAGCATACAAACAAATGCAACGAAAAAACCAGAGAAAAAACCTATCAGCACTTCTTTGAAATTATGAACACCTGACAACAAACGCGACGATGTTATTAAACCAATAAATATAAAAATCAAACTAAGCAAGTAAAATTGAGCAATAATTCCATACTGAAATCGGTAAAAAAGTATTATTCCTAAAAAAGATCCAATCGCGTAAGTATGCATACTAATTTTATAAAATGCTATTTGTAAAATCAGTAAAAATGCAAGAATTAAAGGAAAAGCTGTAAATAAAATTTCTATAAAGTAAAAAAATGATATATCTGTAAAGTAAAAATAAGCAAAAACGTAAAATAATTGCATAATTAAAACAGACAATAGTCGTTCGGTTTTTGAATTCATTTTTACAGATGAAAATAAAAGAGTATAATACCTTAAAATTAAAAATACCAGTAATGGTAAAAGTATTGTTATAATAAAAAATGCAATAAGAAGGTAATAAATAGACTGGGAATTGAATAAAAAATATTGTGAATATAAATGTATTATTGTATATAAAGAGTAGAAAGGTATAAAAATTGGATGAAATATAAAATCTATAATGCTAAAAAAAAATTTTTCAAATTTAAACAGGTTGATTTCTGCCATTTTACAACTCTTTTCTCAGTCTTGCTACTGGAATCTTTAATATTTCGCGGTATTTAGCAACAGTACGTCGAGCAATATTTAAACCTTCTTTTTTTAAAATTTCTGATAACTCTTCGTCTGTTAATGGTTTTCTTTTATCTTCATTGTCAATTAGCTCTTTTATTCGTTCTTTTACTTTATATGTTGACACTATCTCTTCATCATTAGCAACCAACGACTCACTAAAAAATGATTTTAACGAAAAAACTCCATAATTTGTTAGTACAAATTTATTACTTACAACACGCGAAACTGTACTTATATCAAAGCCTGTTAAATCTGAGATATTTTTCAGTATCATAGGTTTAAGAAGTGATTTATCGCCTGTTAAAAAAAATTCTTTTTGAAATTGAACTATAGCTTGCATTATAATAAGTAAAGTATTTTGTCGTTGTTGAATGGCATCAATAAACCACCGGGCAGATTCAACTTTTTGTCGTGCAAACTGTATTGCTTCTTTGTTTGTTTCTTTTTTTTGTTTCTTATTTTGCTCTAAAGAACGAAGCATTTCTTGAAACGACTTACTTATTCTTAGTTCAGGATTATATTTTGAATTTAAATAAACTCGTATTTCGTTTTCTTCAATTTCAACTATGAAATCGGGAACTACCTGATTTTTTGCAATATCGTAACTATTAGCAAAAGAACTCCCAGGATTAACGTTTAAATTTTGAATTTCGTCGAGTGCATTTTTAAAGATTTCTTCATTTAAATTTAATTTCCGTTGAATTTTTTCATAGTGTTTTTTTGTAAGTTCTTCGTAACAACATTCAATGATTTTAATCGCCAAATTTATTGAAGGAGTTTTTTGCTTACGTAATAATTGAAGATACAAATTTTCTTTTATATTACGTGCTCCAACTCCGGGAGGGTCGAGAGTTTGAATTTTTTTTAGCACACTTTCAACTTCTTCTTTTGAAACATTAATATTTAAAGTAAAAGCAAGATCATCAGAAATTGATTCAACATCTCGTTGTAAGTATCCTTTCTCGTCAATACATCCAATAATATACTCTGCTATAGTTAATTCGTCTTTAAATAAATC
>JBBIKO010000101.1:4599-6830 GCA_037445415.1 Bacteroidota bacterium | reverse complement strand
TTATAATAAACAATAATATTGTGAATTGTGTTTTCATTTTGATAAATTATTTATTAGTAATTTCAATTTTTCAATTTTCTTTTCTATTTCATAAAGATTATCTTTTTTTGGATTATAATTTTTTTTAATGTTTTCTAATTCTTCAAGCATTTTTGTATAAATAACAAATTGTTCATCAATCGAATTATCTTGTGAATTTGAATAATTAGTTTCTTTTTTATAATAGTCATATTTATTTTTTAAAATAAAATTACTATCAGGTTTAAATACTTTTTCATTATAATTCAATTTGGGTAAAAATTGATTAGATTGTTGAATGCTATCTTTTGATACATTCTGTAGCTTCGCTTCTAGAAATATAAAAAAAGTACATAATATAGTTAACCAAAATTTCATTTTATCAAGTTTTATGTTTACATCTTAATTACGTATAAAAAATAAAAAAGTTGCTTTTTATATTATTTTTTAGTTCTCAAAATATAACTTTTCAATTTCTCAAAATGCCTAACGATCTTTTTAACTGTTCTATGTGAGTTTCCCAAAGTAAAATGTTTGCTTCTTTTTCGTCAGCTTCTGAAAAATCTTTTATTTTGAATAAAGTAAAATTATCTTGATTCGTTGGCAAAATATTCATTTCTACATAATAGTTGTTAGCATTGTTATAGTCTTCTATCCAGCAAAATTTGAAATATTTAGGTTCTTTTTGCGAAATAATGATTGCTTCGTGTTTAGTTTTCGACCAAAAAAATTCAATTTTATCTTTGTTTATATTAACTTTATCTGCAAACCATTTTGTAAGTCCTTCTTCTGTCGAAATAAATTTGTATAGTAACTTGGGCGATACTTGCAACAAAACTTCTATTTCAAATGGTTCTTTCATCTTAATTTATTTTTAAAAATATCGTAAAGATAATACGAATATTAGATTTACAAAAATTTATACAAATTTTCTTAATTCACTGAATAACTGTTGTTTTAACAAGTAATATTCGTATTTATTTTATCAATTCAATACTTCTTTTAATAAACCTGCCAAATGCTTCGCCTTTTAGCAAATTGTGTGAAAGTAACGCTATGTCCATCAATTGTTGAATTGTTTTATTATTGCTACCAAAGTTTTCCAATTTTTCTTTCCTTTGTTTTTTAAATTCTTCTAATTGTTTTTCTTTATCACTTAACAAATCTTTATCAGCAGTGGTAATTTCTTCCTCTTTTTTATTTTTTTGTTGTTCTTTAAGTTCTTGCACTTCTTTCGAAATGCTTTCAATCTGTTGATTTATTTGAGCTATTTCTGACTTTACATTATTTTCTATTTCTTTTACTACCTTGTTTATTATTTGATGATTTGTATTAACTACCATTGTGTACATATCTGGCATATTTCCGTATATACTTTTGGGTGCAAAATTTGACATATCTTTCATTCGACGCATATATTCGCTACGAGTGACAATAATTGGTAAGTCGTCTTTATGTAGAGCTTCAAATTTAATTAAAAAAGATTCTTTATTCGATAAAGCACCAAAAAGTGCATTGCGAAGGTTGTCTTGTTCGTTTTCAGTTAGCTCTACTTTGTTTGTTTCGTCTTTTTCTATAAGTTTGTCTATCACTTCTGCATCTACGCGTTTAAAAACAGTTTTTTTTAATTTTTGTTCTAAGTGATTTATAAAATGTATATCTAACTGACCATCAAGAAACAAAACATCGTACCCTTTATTTTTTGCTTGTTCGATATATGTGTATTGTTCTTCTATGTCGGTTGCATATAAATAAACTATTGTTCCATGCTTATCTTTTTGGTTCTCGCTTACAAGTTTTTCATATTCTTCAAAAATAAAGTATTTGTTATCAACATTTTTAAAAAGAGCAAATTTTTCGGCACGTTCATAAAATTTTTCGTCGGAAATCATTCCATATTGTATAAATAACTTAAGATCGTCCCATTTTTTTTCGAATTCTTCTCTGCTATTTTTAAAAATATCGTGAAGTTTATCAGCAACTTTTTTAGTTATATGCGAAGAAATTTTTTTGACATTACTATCGCTTTGCAAATAACTACGTGAAACATTTAACGGTATATCGGGAGAGTCTATAACACCGTGTAAAAGCATCAGGTAATCGGGGACAATATCTTCTACTTGATCGGTAACATAAACCTGATTACAGTATAATTGAATTTTGTTTTTTTGTATATCGAAATTATTTCTAATTTTTGGGAAATAAAGAATTCC
>JBBIKO010000101.1:0-4589 GCA_037445415.1 Bacteroidota bacterium | reverse complement strand
AAGGTGAATGTTGAACAGTGGTTCATCGAATATATCGGGGTATAGTTCGTTGTAAAACTTTTTATAATCTTCGTCTTTTAAATCAATGGGTTTTTGTGTCCATAATGGTTTTGTATTGTTTATAATTTCATCTTCGTCGGTTTCGATATATTTGTCTTTTTCCCATTTTTTCTTTTTACCAAAACATATTTCTACAGGTAAAAATTTACAATACTTATTTAATATCGATTTTATTCGATTTTCATCTAAATATTCTTCATTTTCTTTATCTTCTATATATAGAATAACGTCTGTACCGTGTTTTTCTCTGGTTGCATCTTCAATAGTATACTCTGGTGTCCCATTACATATCCATTTAACAGCTTTTTCGCCTTCTTTATAAGATTTAGTAATAAGTTCGACTTTATTTGCAACCATAAAAGCCGAATAAAATCCCAAGCCAAAATGTCCAATAAGTTGAGCTTTATCTTTATATATTGCTAGAAATTCTTCTGCACTGGAAAATGCAATTTGATTTATATATTTTTCTACTTCTTCTGCAGTCATTCCAATACCTTCGTCAGATATAGTCAGTGTTTTTTGGCTTTTATCTAATTTAACGTATATTCTTAAATTATCTGTTAAATTTTTATATTCGCCGCTGCTTGAAAGAGCTTTTAATTTATTTATTGCATCTACAGCATTAGATATTAATTCACGTAAAAATATTTCATGTTCTGAATACAAAAATTTTTTTATAATTGGAAAAATATTCTCAGTGGTTACACCAATTGCTCCTTTTTGCATAGATAAAAAATTTTTTTGGTTAGTTTACAAAGTAAATGCCACGTTGAACTGATATGACAATAAGTCAGTTTACGTATGTAAAATTTCTGTTATAAAAACGTAAAAAGCAAACAGCAAAAAAATTATTAATAACGAATAAAAAACTTGCCTTACTTTTTTACTCCTCATATGAGCTCTTTGAAGTTGTACTTCGCTAATTATATATCCTATTTGATTATTTATTCGTAAAAATGTATTTTCATTCTTTTTAATAAAACTAACAGCACCATTGTTATGTGCATCTATTGCAACATCAGGGTCGTCAATAGCAGAAATTAAAATTACCTGTATTTGTGGATTAATTTCTTTTACCTCTTTTAAATAATCAATTCCGTTTTTATTAGCTTTTAACGGCTCGTTAGGTTTTAGGAAATAATCGAGTATTAGTATATGAATTTGTTTGCTTGATTGAGGTAAACTTTTATAATATGAAATAAAGTCTTCTCCAGAACTAAAACTATATACTTTGTATCCAGTGTTTTGTTGAAATTTAGTTCTAAGTATTTTTATTAACAATTCATCATCGTCAACAATAAGTATTTTTATGTCATTATCTTTTAATTTTACCATACTAATAAAAATTTGCACAAAAGTAATAATTGATAAAAAATAGTTTAAATTTTTTGACTAAATTCAGTTTTTTGGTGGTGGATTATTTACTTCTATATCTTTTTTATAAATCCACATATTTTTTTTTTGAAAATAAGCATCGTAAGTACCATTTGGTCCATAAAATTCGTACATGCCCTTATATACTGTTGAAGATGGTACCAAATGATCAAAAACTATTGCTTTTAAGTTTTCGTCGTATTTGCAAACCATAGAAGCCTTTATACTATGATAAAAAATTAAACGTTTTACAGTTTTTTCGTCCGATTTGAATATTGATTTCCCAAATACAGGTTTCCCTCTTGCGTTAAAGTATAGAACATCTACTATTTTTCTATTTATGTAACGACTATATCCATCCCATCCGATAAGAATATAATATGTTTGGTTTTTGTATTTGTAATTAACTATCTGATAATATACGGCTCCTATCCAACGTTTGTTATTTAACGTAAGTTGTTCTAACTCTTTTTCAGGAAGTGAATCGGAGTAATCTGTCAGTGAAAAAATTTTTGCCTTAGTGTCTGTTTTAGAAGCTCTTTGTAATAATATGCCGTAATATCTATAACTACCATCGCTTAACATTATATTCCATGTAAATAATTTAACTAAGCTATCGGCAGAAGTAACTTTACCGAGACGATCGAGCGAATTAAAAGTATAATTAAAAGCATTTTCAGTATTTAATACATCTAATAGTTCCTTCATCACCATGTTTGAATATAACAATTTTAAACTATCTGACAAAATATACCTTACATTGTCTTTTTTAAAAAGAGTATCAAATATATGAATTAACCTATTTTCGCTATCAATTAAATAACGATTAAATTGAGCATTGATATTAAAAACAATACAACAGCATAGTATAAATTTAATGAAAAGTTTTTGCTTCATACAATTTACAAATGTAATTCAAAATTGAATAACGTCTGTATTTTAAAAAATAGTCTTTGTATTTTTTACATCTATTAGTTTTGCTAATATACTTATGGCTATTTCGTCGGTTGTTTTCGTTGCAATTTTAATTCCAATTGGCATATCTATATTATCGAGTTGTTCTTGTGTTAAAAGCTTATTGTTTATACAATAATTTTTTATGTTTTCTACTTTTTGGATACTTCCAATCAAACCAATATATGCATGCGGTTTTGATGCTACGTTAACAAGTATATCTCTGTCGTATTCATGCGATGTTGTTGTTATTACAACATAAGTATTATTGTCGAAAGGCAAATTAGGTATAATATCTAAATAATCTGAAATTTTAATATTTATAAATTCTAAATTATTATTTGCAAAACAGTTTTCACGAGGATCTATCATTGTTGTTTGAAAATCGAACCATTTAACAAATTTTGCCAATGACATTGCTACATGACCACCGCCAAAAATGTATAATTTTGGTAACGGTAAGATAATTTCAATAAAAACTTCTTTACCTTCGCTTGTTTGAAAAATAAAATCCTCTTTATTTTCTTTTAATAATTTCTGAGCTATATTAATTGTTTCTAATTCTGTAGTACCTCCGCCAATTGTACCAATTATTTTCCCATTTTTAAAAACCAACATCTTTGCACCTGGTTTTTGTGGACTTGAACCTTCTGTTTTAATCAATGTACATAAAACACAACTAATATTCTGCTTTCTTGCTTCAATTATTGATTGATATATATTCATATTAATTGCAAAAATACTATAATTTAATTTTGATGATTCGATAATTAAAATTAAGTGTACAAAATTATTTTGAGCTAAAAATAAATGGAAATATAGGAAAATTATATTAAACTATGTGACTTTTGCGATTTTATGGGAATATAACGTAAAGATATTTCTGTTGCACCTCTTCCTTTACTTGCTTTTGTTAATGAAGATAAATTCAAATCATAACTTATTCCCATTGCAAACATATCCCATTCTATTTGCAAACCAGTTACAAATGCATCGCCAACTCTATAGAACGTAGCTAAATTCAAGCTTCTAGATGATAAGTATCCGGTATATTTTGATGATTCTTGTAAACGATATTTCCAGTACATTCCTAAAAAATACATTCTGGATGGTCCTTGCATTTGAACAACAAAATTTGGGTTTACTTGAAAAGGCGTGTTTTTAAAACCATACGAAAAACTTCCATGCATCAAAAACCTTATATATCGCCCGTCTATTTCTCCTTGAAATCCAACCTTAGGTGTATTTATGTGATGTGCAACTATTCCAAACTGTGCACCAAATGCATCATTTGATGAAAGCGTAGATGCTCCTTTCCCATAACTCCATTGTATCCCTGCACCAATATCGGGCGATAAGCTTCTTTCTGAAGAAAATGATTCTCCACTAGGAATTGTTTCTACATAGTTTAAGCCATCAAATTGACTTCCCCATGTTAAAGCACTATAATTTACCTTTCTTTGCATCAATCCACCTGTTATCCCTGCCGATAATGATTGAATTTCAGAAAGCATAACTTTCCCCGTAATAGCTAAATTAGCATTTAAAGTGTTTAATTTTCCTGTTCCAGCCTGATCATTTGCTATTACAAGCCCCATACCTAAAGAGGATCCTGTTTTTCCTTGTGAAAGAACTTTGGCATCAACTGATGCCAAAAATGTTGTAAAAGGATTATTTATTATGCTACGCCATTGCTGACGATAATTTAATTGTGTTCGCAATGGAAAATTTAAGCCAGCATTAGCAGGATTTAAAAATACCTGGGATTCAAAGGGTTGTGATAACGAATAATCTTGTCCTACCAAAAACATTGAGGACATTATACAAGCTATTAATACTAATACTTTTGTTTTCATATATAATAAATTTTTATCTTAATAATGTAATATCTCCTTTAAAGGTTTTTACTTCACCATTAAGCATGGTTATTTTAGTCGTGTACACGAAGACGTCTGTATCAAGTTGTTTTCCTCGGAATGTTCCGTCCCAGCCATTATTAACCTCATAAGATTCAAATATTTTTTCGCCCCAACGGTTAAATATCATCAATTCTATTGACTTGATACAACGACCATATATTTTCCACTCATCGTTATTTCCGTCGCCATTTGGGCTAAAGGCAAGAGGTAAAAACAATTCGCCACATTCTGAATCAACATAAACAGTTATACATGCTGTATCTGAACAATTATATGCAGTTG
>JBBIKO010000100.1:0-6843 GCA_037445415.1 Bacteroidota bacterium | reverse complement strand
AAAGTTACTTGCGAAATAACACCTGTTTTAAAATCTGCAAATGGCAATGAAATTCCATTAAAACCTGTTAAAGTACAAGGTGAAAAAGTACAAGACAATAATACGGTTATTAGTTTTTTAAATGGTGGTAGTTTTAACTATTCAAATAAAATTGCTTATACACAAGATATGAGAGTTTGTGATGTGTTAATAAAAGTAAAAGCCTCTGTTAAATCAAAATTTGTCGATTTCAATCCAGTTTCAATTGGAAAAGGAACGATTGCTACTGCTGGTTTAGTAGAAAAAGATGCAAAACCAATTTTATCTAAAGATAATTTTATTAGAATTTTTCCTGAAGAAAAAGCAGCTACTATAATGTATCTCATTAATCAATATAATATTCGTCCTCAGGAACTTACAAAAAAAGAAATAAAAGAGTTAAATAAATACATAAATTTAACAAGAAAAAACAAGCGAAAAGAAATAAAAGGAGTTAACATTTCTTCGTACGCATCTCCAGATGGACCAGAAGATTTAAATAACAAATTATCAGGAAATCGCGGGACTTCTGCAAAGACATCAATAATGAAATCATTTCAAAAATTTGAAAAAGCAAATCAACAAGGCTTTTTTAACATTCAAAATACCCCTGAAGATTGGGATGGATTTCAAAAGCTTATGCAACAATCTGATTTGCCCGATAAAGATTTAATTTTACGAGTTCTTTCGATGTATAGTGATCCTATACAACGTGAAAAAGAAATTAAAAATATAAGTAAAGTCTATCTACAAATTGCAGATAAAATATTGCCCAAATTACGCCGTGCTCAGTTAAAAGTTAATGTAGATAGTATTGGACGAAGTGATGATGAAATAAATGCAATGTTTGATGCAAATTCATCAAGTTTATCAGTTGAAGAATTACTTTATGGTGCTACACTTACAAAAGATTTAAATCGAAAATTAAAATTCTATCAAGCAGCTGTAAATCAATATAGCCAAGATTGGAGAGGGTTTAATAACATTGGTTATGTATATGTTATTCAAGGTAATTTAGCAGAAGCTAAAACAAACTTCGAAAAAGCCAAGTCATTAAATCCAGGTAACAATATAGTTTTAAATAATTTGGGGGTAATTGCCTTGCGTGAAGGTGATTTTATTAAAGCCGAAGAATACTTCAAATCAGCAAGTGGTGCAGGTAATGAAGTAAATTACAACTTAGGCATTTGCATGCTTAAAAAAGGTGATTATGCTGCTGCAACATCAAGAT
This sequence comes from Bacteroidota bacterium, assembly GCA_037445415.1. Lineage (GTDB taxonomy): Bacteria > Bacteroidota > Bacteroidia > Bacteroidales > GWA2-32-17 > Ch61. The sequence continues at coordinate 5,594 of JBBIKO010000100.1, read as the reverse complement.
TTGGTAATTTCTGCTCTTTAAATGCAGCTTTAGCTAAATTATTAAATGGTAATATAGATGGTGCTATTAAGACAATAGATTGTTCAGAAGATAAAGAACGCGATGCTATGTATTATTTAAAAGCTATTATTGGGGCACGTCAAGCTAATACCGATTTAATGTACAATAGCTTAAGAGCTGCTATCAGCAAAAATTCAGCACTTATACAACAAGCTAAAACCGATATGGAGTTTTACAAATATTTCAACGACGATACATTTAAGTCAATAGTTAAATAAGTTTAATATTTAAATAATCTTAAAGGCAGTCAAAAAGACTGCCTTTTTTGTTAACTTTACACAAAGTTATGAAACAATATATTTGCATATATGCACTATTTTTATTAATATCTTTTAATTCTATTAGCCAAACTGTAACTAAAATAATGGGTAAAGTAACCGATGCTAAAACTCAAGAATCGCTTCCTTTTGTAAACATAATAATAAAAAACACTAAAACAGGTTCTATAACAGAAATAAACGGTAATTATAAAATTGAAACAAAAGAAGTTGGCGATTCTATAATAGCTTATTTAATTGGATACAAGCGTTTAGCAAAAAAAATTATTCCAGGACGTTTTCAAATAATAAACTTCAGTTTAGAACCAACAACAATTGAACTAGAAGAAATTACAGTAGAATCGAAAAAAAGAAAACGTAATAAAGATACTTTAGCACTTGAAATACTAGATAAAATTTGGGAACATAAAAATCAGAATGATATTGAAAAGCTCGATTATTATGAATACGAAACATACAATAAAGTTCAGTTCGATTTAAACAATTTATCTGATAGATTCTTTGATAATAGAATAATTAAGCAATTTGAATTTGTCAAAAAATATATTGATACATCCACGGTTAACGGTAAAGCATATATACCTGTTTTTATTCTAGAATCTCTTTCCGATTTTTATTACAGAAAAAAACCTAAAACAGAACGAGAATTTATAAAAGCAACACATGCTTCGGGCATAAATAACGAAAGCGTTAACATGTTTATGGGTAATATGTACATAAGAATAAATCTTTACAACGAATATTTAGATCTTTTTGGGAAAGGCTTTGTTTCACCTATTTCACGTTTAGGACGTATTTATTATCGTTATTATTTGCTTGACAGTAGTTTTATTGACAATCATTGGTGTTATCATTTAGCTTTTGTGCCACGAATAAAACAAGAAAATGTTTTTAGCGGCAATTTTTGGGTAACTGATACAACCTATGCTATAAAAAAAATACAACTAAAAATTGATAAAAATGTTAATTTGAATTTTATAAATAATATAGATAACTAAAATATTCTTTTCTTTTTAATAATGTAATTATTGAACAAGAATTTATACCAGTAAATAATACGGTTTGGATGTTGAGCAAAGAAACAATTATTGCCGATTTTAATTTATTCGAAAATCCTAATAATACAACTGGTTTTTTTGGCAGAAAAACAACTACATTCAGGAATCATAGAATAAATTATCCGCGAGAAGAGAGCTTTTATAATACAAAAAATAACATATATGTTTTAGAAGATGCAAATAATAAAAACCAAATGTTTTGGGATTCTGTGCGACATGAACCACTAACTCGCAAAGAACAAGGAATTTTTAATATGGTTGACAGTATTAAAAATGTTAAAACATTTCGAACTTTTTACGATATTATGAATGCTATTGTTACGTATTACTATGTTTTAGGAAAATTTGAATTTGGCCCATATTTTACATTATATAGTTTCAATAGCGTAGAAGGCAATAGAATTAGAATTGGTGGTAGAACAAGCAACGAATTTAGCACTCAATACATGATAGAGAGCTATATAGCTTATGGTACAAAAGATCAGCGATGGAAATATGGCGGAAATTTTCTTTATTTATTCGACCAAAACCCAAGAAGAGGCTTTTCGATAGATTTTAAACATGATATGGAGCAATTAGGTCAAGGCATAAATGCTTTTCGAGAAGACAATATACTTTCATCTACTTTCCGACGTAGCCCACAAAATACACTCTCTTTAGTTAATCAAGTTAAAACAGAATACGAACACGAATGGTATCAAGGTTTTTCAAACACGTTAAAGTTTATATGGAGAGAATATTTTCCTATTCCAGGACAAGAATTTTTAGTTAATAATAATTATCAAACAATAAAATATTCATCGTTTATTACAAGTGAAATTAGCTTAAATACACGTTATGCCTACAACGAGAAGTTTGTTATGGGAAAATTTGAGCGGATAAGTCTTGGAACAGAGTATCCAGTTATTAACTTTACTGCTAGTTTTGGAGTAAAAGGTTTTATGGGCTCACAATTCAATTATCAAAAACTAGAGTTAAATATTGACCACTGGTTTAACCTGTATCCCATAGGTTATGGAACATACATTATCGATGCCGGTAAAATATTTGGCAAGCTTCCATATACACTTCTAAAACTTCATGAAGGCAATCAAACATATTTCTTCGATGAATATGCTTTTAACCTGATGAATTACTATGAATTTGTTAGCGATCAATGGTTAAGCTTAACATATACTCATTATTTCGATGGATTCTTTTTAAATAAAATTCCATTATTTCGAAAATTAAAATGGCGAGAAGTTGCTTGGTGGAAAGGTCTTATAGGTTTTCTACGCGAAGAAAATTTAACTGTTATGAATTTTCCAAACACCTTGTACACGCTCGATAGAGATCAAGACTTAAATCGTCTAAAACCATATATAGAAGCAGGAATAGGAATAGAAAATATTTTTAAATTTATTAGAGTAGATGCTGTTCAACGATTTTCATACTTAAATAATCCTAAAATATCAAAATTTGGAATACGAGTAAGTATGTATTTCAAATTTTAGATAACTGTTATAAAATATTTCTTATTTAAAAAAATATTCTTTTATTTGGAAAAAAAACTATGTCCAATTTTTCTTTGAATTCCAATTTGATAGAAAAATATTTATCAAAAAGCTGTGATCAATTTACACGCGATGATTTAATTAAGTATATTACAGATCATCAAATCGAGATGATAAATTTAAGATATGCAGCACAAGATGGAAGGCTAAAAACCTTAAATTTTTATATTCATAGCAAAGAGTACTTAGAAAACATATTAACTTATGGTGAGCGGGTTGATGGTTCGAGTTTGTTTTCTTTTATAGAAGCAGGTTCAAGCGATTTATACGTTATTCCACGGTATAAAACGGCTTTTGTCAATCCTTTTTCCGAAATTCCTGCCATAGACATTCTATGTTCGTTTTATACAAACGAAGGCAAACCATTAAATAGTTCACCGGAAAATATATTACATAAAGCTCATTATCACTTTATAGAAAAAACTGGTTTAACTTTTAAAGCACTCGGCGAATTAGAATATTACGTTATTGCACCATTAGACAATAATTATTTGCCAACAAATCAAAAAGGATATCACGAATCGGACCCTTTTATTAAGTACAACGAATTTCGAAATCATGCAATGCTGCTTATTTCGCAATGTGGGGGAAAAATTAAATACGGGCATTCTGAAGTTGGTGCTTTTCAAGATGAAGAGTTTTTGTACGAACAACACGAAATAGAATTTTTACCTGTAATGGCTGAAGATGCTGCCGATCAAATACTTATTGCAAAATGGATATTACGAAAACTTGCATATCAATATGGCATTACAATTAGCTTTGCACCAAAAATTACTATTGGCAAAGCAGGCAGCGGAATGCATGTTCACATGCTAGCAGAAAAAAATGATAGAAACATAATGTTAGAAAATGGACAATTGAGCTCAACAGCACTAAAAATGATAGCAGGAATTCTATCGTATGCCGATGCTATTACTGCTTTTGGAAATACAACTCCATTATCGTATATGAGACTTGTGCCACATCAAGAAGCGCCAACTAATATTTGTTGGGGCGATAGAAATCGCTCGGTGCTTATACGAGTACCACTTGGCTGGACTAATGAAAATTCGATGATAAACCATGCCAATCCAAATATTGATTTTACGCAATATCAAATTCCCGAAAAACAAACTATAGAACTTCGTTCGCCAGATGGAACTGCTGATGTTTACATGTTACTTGCCGCTATTGTTATTGCTGCAGCTAAAGGGTTCGAAATGCCAAATGCTCTCGAATTAGCAGAAAAGTTATACGTCAATATCAATATTCACAAAGAAGATTGCAGAGATAAAGTAAAACATTTGGGTCATTTGCCAGCTTCTTGTTACGAATCGGCTATTTGCTTAGAAAATAAGAAAGATGTTTTTATAGAATCAGGTGTTTTTTCAGAAGGAATTATAGAGTCATTCATTAATAATCTGAAAAGTTTTGAAGATCAAAATTTAAGACAACAACTTTCAAATAATACGGAACAATTATCAAAACTTGTAAAACAATTTTTGCACTACAAATAATAATTTTATTTATTCAATTTTAACAATACATTGCTTATTGATTTTTATTTGCCAAAAAAATAAACTAAATTTGCGGTCAATAATTGATATGATAAAAAAATCAAAAAGCCGCTACTGGTTAAGAATTGTAAATTCGTTCATTACTGCAACATTTAGCATTACATTGTTGCTAATACTACTAGGATTTATAACAATATTATATGTAAGTAGCGAACAAATAAGTAATTACGTTAAAGAAAACATTAGCTTTAGTGTTTTTATAAAAGAAGATGCTAAAGAAGGCGATATACTTAAACTTCAGAAACTTATAGATGCAAAACCTTATGTTAAGTCTACTCTTTACATTACAAGAGATATGGCAGCGGACCAATTAAAAAAAGATTTAGGAGAATCGTTTCTCGAAATGCTGGCAGAAAACCCTTTACCACCATCTATAGAAGTTAAATACAAAGCAGAATACGCAAATCCTGATAGTATTAAAAAGATAGAAAAAGACATAAGCGCTTTTCCAATTGTAGATGAAATGTATTATCAGAAAGATCTTCTTTACATTATTTATAAGAATTTAAATACAATTAGCTTTTTTATTTTAATTATAAGTCTTTTCTTGTTATTAGTAGCAGTAGCTCTTATAAATAACACAGTAAGATTACTTATATATTCAAAACGATTTATTATTAAATCTATGCAGTTGGTTGGTGCTACAAAAGGTTTTATCCGTAAACCCTTTGTTTTAAAATCTGTTTATCAAGGTTTTATCTCTTCCGTATTAGCCATAATTTTCATCACTTCAATTTTATACTATTTACAAAATAATTTAAGCGACATTATAAATTTTTACGAATTAAAAATATTGGGTATTACTTATGGTTTAATACTTACCACAGGTTTAACAATAACATTTATTTCATCATTTTTGGCAGTTAATAGATATTTGCGTTTGAGAACATCTGAATTATACATATAAAAATTATGAATATGAAAAACGTATATAATTTTTCTGTTTTAAGTAAAATAAATTACTTAATTATTGTTGTAGGTTTAGTTTTTATTGTATTAGGATTTATTTTTATGTCTGGTGGCGGGACAAAAGATCCTAACGTTTTTGCAGGTGATACCCTGTTTGACTTTAGAAGATTAACATTA
>JBBIKO010000099.1:0-6872 GCA_037445415.1 Bacteroidota bacterium | reverse complement strand
ATAAATTGTGAGTGATCCTTAAATTTTATTAAATTTTTTATAAATTTATTAAAACTACATCTTTACATTTAGTGAATATACTTTACCTGGATGCGAATTCACAATTCCATTAAATTCAAGATTTAGTAATAATACAGAGACTTTACTAATAGGCAGTGAAGCTTTTAACGCAATTAAATCAATAGGTGTATCACCATTTTCGTTTATTATTGAAATAATTTTTTTTTCATCTTCAGTTAAATCAAACATTAATGATTGTTGTTGTTTAGTTTTATTTTTTTCTATTTTCCAACCCAATGCATTATAAATATCATTGGAATTTTCAACTAAAAAAGCTTTATTTGATTTTATTAAGAAATTTGGTCCTTCCGACTGTTTATCGGTTATTCTGCCAGGTAAAGCAAGTACATCGCGATTATATTCAAAAGCATAATTAGCTGTTATCATTGCACCTCCATCTTTTTTAGATTCTACAACTAAAGTTGCGTCAGACATAGCTGCTATAATTCTGTTTCGTTTTACAAAATTTGGTTTTTCTGGTTTTGTTTTAGATAAAAATTCTGTTATTAAACCTCCATTGTTTAACAATATATTTGCAATTCTCTTATGTTCAGAAGGATATATTCTATCTAACCCGTGAGCTAATATTGCAACATTAGGCAAATTATTTTCAACAGCTGTTTTGTGAGCAGTAATATCTATTCCAAAAGCCAACCCGCTAACTATTGTTACATTTAATCCATCGTTTTTAAAATCGTTTATTATTTTTTCGCAAAATAATTTACCATAATTTGTTGCACTTCTTGTGCCTACAATACTTAACGAATACTTTGGATTAAAATTAAAATTTCCTAAACAAAAAATAGTTGCTGGTGCGTCTTCGCAATGTTTCAAACGATAGGGAAAATCGTCATCAGAAAACGATAGTACTCTAATATTATTTTTATTGCAAAATTCAATTTCTTCTTCAACTCGCTTCCATAAGTTTACATCGTTTGACGATTGAATTATGTTAGATGCTATAACGTCGTTTATACCTGGTATTTTTATTAAACAAGACTTTTTTGCTTTAAAAACCTCCTCGAAACTACCACAATATGCAATAAGTTTTTTAATTGTTACATCGCCAACATTATTGATAAGAGTTATTGCAATTTTTGCAGATGTATTATCTAACATATTAAGTAAACATTTTCACTTTTGCAAAGCTATCGAGTGTTTGAAGCAACAATGTTTTATTTTTATTAGTCAAGCCTGTTAAAGATATTGGACGATACTTTGCAATCCCCTCTTTTAGTTTTTGATATATAATTAACTCTTCTCTTTTGTTGTAAAACGACTTTTGTATTTCAATTTTATACAGTGAATTTTTTGGAATTTTTATCATATTATATTTTGGTATAAATGATGTCATTGAATAAAATTTAAGAATAATATGTTGCGGTGATTCTTCATCATCGTAAAAAATAATTTGATAACGTTTTTTGAAACGATATATCATATAAAGAACAAAAAAGAAAGAAAAGAAAATCGAATAAATCCACGACGGAATTGGAAATAAGTATTTTTCATATATATCATACAAAATTCCTATTCCAATAAGTGTAAAAAATATTATTGAAACAGCAACTAACTGACCTCTTAGTCTTTCGTAATCAGATTTATTATCAAATTTCATTTATTTCGCATTTTAATAGCTTTATTTATTAAATATAATTCACGACTAATTTGATTTTTAACACTTTTATTTTCTTCAGCTCTTCTAATTAAGTATGGTATTGTTATTTTAACTTCGCCAAAAGGAATATATTTTGAAGCATTGTAACCAGCATAAGCCAAATTAAAGGTAATATGATCGCTCATCCCATATAATTGTGATGAAAATATACGTTCATCGTTCTTTTCAATTTTTAATTTTTCCATCAGTTTAATCATTATATAATTGCTTTCTTCGTTATGAGTTGCAGAAAACAGTGAAATTTTTTCTATTTTTTCTAAGCAAAACTTTAATGCTTCATTATAACTATTATCGGTTTCCTCTTTTTTATCGAATACTGGCGAAACTATTCCCATTTGCTTTGCTAATAATCTTTCTTGTTCTAAATATGCACCTCTCACTAGTTTTATGCCTAGATATATTTGTTCTCTTTCGGAAATTTTATATAGGTTTTTTAAATATTGCAAACGGTCTTTTCTATACATTTGAAGAGTATTAAATACAATAGCTTTATTTTTATTGTATTTCATCATCATTTCGAGAGATACTTTATCAATTATGTCTTGTATAGAAATATATTCTGCATCTATGAGTATTGGAATGTTTTTTTGATAAGCTCTTTCACACAACTTATCCACAAAATACACAAACTTTTCGAACATTTGTTTTTCTTCATCGGTTAAATTCAATGTTTTTGATTTTTTCTCAAGAATTTCTGTTTTACATAATGCCGTTGGTTTGAATACTGCAAAGGATATGAATGGTTTTGTATTTGCTTTATCTATTATTTCTAAAATTTTATTAAAAGTTTTTTCTGATTCTTCTATGCTTTTCGATTCTTCGGCAGCATAATCTAAAACAGAAGTTACTTTATATAAATATAATTTTTCAGCTATGTTAAAAGCTTCTTCAATAGTTTCGCCAGCACAAAAATGATTGAAAACAGTGGGTTTAACAAGCCATTTAATCGGCAAATTCAAAATTATGAATGTTCTAAATATTTTTTTTGAAATAGCTATTAACCAATCTTTAAATAAATATTTGAATATGAACCTTGCTTTTTTGAGTCCTTTTGTTGTTTTTAGAGCATATGCAACCTCAGTATTTTCGAATAAATTATTCATTAATTAAAAAATTATTTTACAAGAAAATTATAAATTAACTTTATTGATATACTTTTGGTTCTACTTCGCCTCGTAAAACCATCAATGCGTTCATTGATAAAGCCTTCATTTCATCTTCACCGGGGTAAACCACTACCGGTGCTATAAACGACACTCTCTCTTTAACATATTCAACAAAATAATTATCGTAAGCTATTCCTCCAGTTAATAAAATAGCATCTACATTCCCTTTGAGTACGGTAGCCATTTCGCCAATAGCTTTGCTAACCTGATATGCCATAGCATCTCTTAGTTTTGCTGCATAAGTATCTCCAGCTTTAATTCTTTGCTCTACTTCGTATGCGTCGTTTGTATTTAAATAAGCTACATATCCTCCTTTTCCTGTTATCATCTTTTTTATTTCGTCAAGCATTACAGTTCCACTAAAACATAAACGTGCTAATGCCCCTACTGGCAGTGTTCCACTACGTTCTGGAGAAAATGGTCCTTCGCCGTCTAATGCATTATTTACATCTATAACTTTACCTTGTTTATGAGCACCAACTGATATACCCCCGCCTAAATGTGCAACTATTAAATTTAAGTCTTCGTATTTGCTACCAACAGCATTTGCATGAGTTCTTGCTATTGCTTTTTGATTAAGTGCATGGAATATTGAAATTCTTTCAAATTTTGGATGACCAGTAAATCGAGCAACCTCTTCCATTTCATCAACAACAACAGGGTCGGCAATGTAGGCTTTAACTCCTATAATGGTAGCTATTTCTTTGGCAAGTAAGCCACCTAAATTACTAGCATGTTCGCCTAAATAGCCTATTCTCAAATCGTTTATCATAGCGTCGTTTACTTCATACACTCCCGAAGGAATTGGTCTGATTAACCCTCCTCTTCCAATTACTGCATGAAAAGTGTAAATATCAATATTAGCTTCTTTCAATTCTTGTAAAATAATATCTTTTCTGTATGAATACTGATCTATTAATTTTTGAAATTTTGCAAGTTCTTCTTGTTTATGTTTAATATTTTTTGTAAAAATTGATTTATTATCTTCAAAAACTGCTATTTTGGTTGATGTTGAACCTGGATTTATGGCTAAAATTTTAAAAGTATTCATACGCAAATATTATTAAAATTTTTATTGTAAATATAATGCTTTTTTAACAAAAAAGGTTGTGATTAAAGATATTTTTCACAACCTATAATTCAGATTGATATTTAATTATTTCATTGCAGCAGCTAATGCAATAGACATCAATTTGCTTCTATCGCTATCGGCTCGCGATGTTAATATTATTGGAACTTTGGCACCCATAATTATTGCAGCCGATGTAGCACCGCCTAAAAAGCCCATACATTTGTATATTAGGTTTCCTGCATCAATATTGGGAACTATCATTATATCGGCATCTCCGGCAACATCACTTTCTATTCCTTTATGTTTTGCAGCTTCTTTTGAAACAGCATTATCAAGTGCAAAAGGGCCATCAACTTTACAACCTTTAATTTGTTTACGACGATTCATTTGAGTTAGCATCGCTGCATGAATGGTTGTTTCCATTTTTGGGTTAACTGTTTCTACTGCTCCCACAATAGCAACTTTTGGACAATCGTAGTCTAATTTATGAAATACTTCTACTGAATTTTCTAAAATAGTAACTTTTTCTTCAAATGTAGGTGCAATATTTACACCACCATCAGCTATAGCTATAAGTTTGTGATAAAACTGACTTTCCATCAAAGCAAAATGACTTAACAGATTCCCTTTTCGTAGTCCATTTTCTTTGTCTAAAACTGCTTTTAATAGAGTACTTGTTTGAACAAAACCTTTCATCAGAATTTCAGCTCTGCCATCTCTAATAAGCTTAACAGAAATTGCCGAAGCTTTAGCATCATCGGGTTCATCTATAATCTCTACATCCGATATTTGTAAATTTAACTTATCGGCTATTTTTATAATTTCCGACTTATTTCCAACCAAAATTGGTTCAATTATTTTTTCACGACGTGCTGTACAAACTGCTTCTAAAACAGGTTCATCTGCTGCAGCTGCTACTACTAAATTCTTTAAATTACTAGACTTTGCTCTTTCTACTAACTGTTCTAATTTTGTTAATTTCATACATCAATATTTTAAATAACTACATTTTTTTTTAAACTATATTAACTGTGTCTATTGCTATTACCAATTCTTCGTTTGTTGTAACTGCCATAACCTTTACCTTAGAATCATCTGCATTTATAATAACATCCTTTCCTTTTACTCCAAAATTTTTATCTGAATCGAACTTAACACCCATAAATTCTAAACCTTCACAAGCCCATTTGCGAATGTCGTAATCATTTTCACCTATTCCTCCTGTAAATATTATTAGATCAACTCCTCCTAATGCAGTAGCATAAGCGCCTATATATTTTTTTACTCTATAAGCATACATCTTCAAAGCAAGTTCTGCACGTTTGTTTCCCTGTGCCATAGAAATGTGCAAATCTCGCATATCCATAGATACACCGCTAATGCCAAGAACTCCACTTTTTTTATTTATTAAGTTATTTAGTCCATTACAATCTAATTTTTCTTTATCCATTAAAAACAAAAGAACTCCTGCATCAACATCGCCAACTCTTGTTCCCATCATAAGCCCTTCCACTGGTGTAAACCCCATAGAACTATCAATAGACTTACCTTGTTTTATTGCGGCAACAGAAGCTCCGTTTCCTAAATGACAAGTAATTATATTAACTTTATTAAAATCCCATTCAAGTATTTTACATGCTTTTTCTGCTACATATTTATGACTAGTTCCGTGAAAAGCATAACGGCGAATTTTGTATTTTTCATAATATTCGTAAGGAATGGCATACATGTATGCTTCTGGTGGCATAGTTTGATGAAATGAAGTATCGAAAACAGCGACCATTGGCACTCCTGGCAAAAGTTTTTCCATTGCCAAAATCCCTTTTAAATTAGCAGGATTATGTAAAGGAGCCAATTCTATGCATGCTTCAATATCTTTTTTAGTTTGTTCAGTAATCAAAGCACTTTTTGTAAAATTCTCGCCACCATGAGCAACACGATGACCAACTGCACTTATTTCGCTTAAACTTGTAAGTACTCCATATTCTTTATCAACAAGAGTTTGTAATATCCAGTCTATTCCTTCTGTATGGCTCGGAATTTCGCGAGTCCATTTTACTTTATCTTTTGCTTTTGGCTGATGGCTTAACTCGCTATCTTTTAACCCTATTCGTTCTAATAAACCTTTTGCCAATAAATCGGGTTCACCTGACATATCGAGCAGTTGATACTTTATTGATGAACTTCCGCAATTTAAAACCAATACTTTCATATTTACTTTATGTTTTATTTATTTATACATTGATTAACAGTTATTGCAACTAAGTTTACAATATCTTCAACTGAACAACCTCTAGACAGGTCATTTATTGGTGCTCCAAGCCCCTGTAATATTGGACCAATTGCCTGAGCATTGGCAAGACGTTCTACTAATTTATAAGAAATGTTACCCGATTGTAAATCTGGAAAGATAAGCACATTAGCTTGACCAGCTACAGTTGAACCTGGAGATTTCTTTTGTCCTATGCTTTCTATGAGTGCAGCATCTGATTGTAATTCGCCATCAATAAATAAATCTGGACGCATATTTTTTGCTATATTAACTGCGTCAATAACTTTATCAACTAACTCATGTTTAGCCGAACCTTTTGTTGAGAAAGAAAGTAATGCAACTTGGGTTTTTCAATACCTAATATTGCTTTTGCTGTTTGTGCGCTAGATATAGCTATTTCGGCAAGTTGTTGTGCAGTAGGATTTGGAATTATAGCTACATCAGCAAAAACAAACTTACCGTTGTATCCTAAATTATTTTTTTGAGTAACCATAATCATAGCGCCAGACACAACCGAAATTCCCGGACTTGTTTTAACAATTTGTAATGCTGGTCTGACAGTATCTGCTGTTGTATGTTCGGCACCGCTTACTTCACCATCTGCATCTCCTTTGTAAATCATCA
>JBBIKO010000098.1:0-6967 GCA_037445415.1 Bacteroidota bacterium | reverse complement strand
GCTTCGTATTATATCACAAAGGACCATCTTTTCAAATAAACATCCAATAATTAAAACCTAAATCCGAGTGTAGTATGAATACCAAAATTGTTGAGCCTTATGTCTGCTGGTTCATTTGGCACTAATGCTGGATCATACAAAAAATATTTTTCTTTTTGATCAATATAAACAAAACCTATATCTAAATAACTAATATCTCCTTTGATACCAACTCCAAGCGTATAAGACATTCTGTGAGATTTGTCATTTGCTAAACCTTTCTTATATGGGCTTTGATAATATCCAAAACCTCCTCTTAGAAAAACAGAACTTAAACGAAATTCTATTCCTGTTCTAATATTTCCTACACTAGTGTACGCTGATTCTATTATTTTATTTTCATCACGAAATGTATAATCTTCGGCTCTTAACCTTGCTATAGAATAATCAATATATTCATATTCTAACGATATACTAGCCAAAGGTGTTTTAAAATTATTCTCGTCAGAAGAAAATAAAACAAATCCTGTACTAACAATGGCTCTAAATGGAGTAGTAAGTTCGTAATCGTAAAAACCAAGTTTCGATTTAATTAATTTTCCATCACCATGTAACGTATCATTAAAAGAAGATTTGATAGAACTACTATAATTATCGCTCAAATTAAAAAAAGTAGGAGTATGTAGTGCTAAACCAAATTTAAACCAAGGAATTGGTGATAAAATTGCTCCAAATTTAAAATTAAAACCTGAACCTGTTGTTTTTAATTCTCTATTGTATTCAAAAAAGTTAAATGATGGAATTGAATCTTTTTCGTCAATCTCTGAGTATTGAGATATTTCTTTGTAGCGTACTGTCTGAATCCCAAGACTCATACCTAATTGCAATATATTTTTATAGTTCCCACCAATGGCAAGAACATATTCGCCCATTCCGCCTCTTGTATCAATATTTTTTACTTGTCTTGCACCATATTTTGACAATGCTGTTTTATAAGTATTATTACCCGCAGCAGTATCTGGATCTATTAAATATGCTTCCCACGCAAGCCCTTCCACAAAACCATTAAATTGTTCTACTTTTTTTCCGTTTGCCAATGCTGCAAAATAATCTGTCATCGAAGATTCGTTGTTAAAGCCATCTATATTAATATTGCGATTAAAATCGTTTAATCTGTTGTAAGTAAAAGCAAACGAAACTGTTTTCCAATCAACATCATCCCCATTATTATGAGTTGCAACAAGTCCAACATTATTCATCTGAAAACGAAATTTGAAATCGTCCATTATTCCATCTCTATAATTTGCCGAACTTTTATTATAAGTAAATGAAGGAGAGATTGTCAATTCAGAACCTTTGTATTTCCCAATTGCAGCAGGATTGATACTGATAGCCGACATATCGGCTGATACGCTGCTTAAAGAACTTCCTGCTGAAATAAAACGAGTAGTTCCTCCAAAAAAATTCTGCGAATAGCGTAAAGCATCGGTTTCGTTTTGACTAAACAATCCTAATGGAATTAAAAATAATAAAAGAAATGCTAACCTTTTCATGTTATATTGTTTTAAACGTTACACTAACGACTATTTTTACTACTACCCGATGAGCTTCCACGAGAACTACCAGAACTACCTGAGCTTCCTCCAGAAGAAGGTCGGCTATAACTACCATCATAAGATTTAGAAGGACTTACTGATGGAGTTGATGGTCTTGAATAATTTGGTGAAGAATTGTAAGATGGACGGCTGTTATCATTTGAACGAGACGGCTGTGGTGCAATTTCTCTATTATAGTTATTTTGTTCTGGTCTTCTATATTCAATCGAATTATTATTCAATTGACGTTGTGGTCGATTATAAGTGGGACGATTGTTTTCCTGGTAAGTAGGATTAGTTGGACGATTAAAATCATTTCTATCAGAAGGACTTGTATTGGAAGGATTAGATGGTCTTTGTTCATTAATTTCAGGTTTAGGTAATGCGTGTCTATTGTTCTGATTGTTAGGAATATTTAAATCGGGTTTATTTTCATTAGGATGTACGTTCAAATTTGGTTGTTCTGGTTTACGATTATCGTGGTTTATTTGAGGTTTTTCATTCACTTGTGCAGGTTTACCTATGCCATCATTTATTTCAACAGGGCGAGAGTTTCCTGGCCTATCATTTATATTTATACTTCCGGAACTTGTAGGACGTTTTTCGTTTTGACCCGAAATTGGTTTTTTATTTAAATCGGGTCTTGAAGCACTAACAGACGATGAAGCAGTAAATACTGGACGATTTAAAACTTCGTTATTAGGTTTAATTGATTGGTAGTTTTGTACAAATGAATTATAATTGCCATTAACCCGTGAACCTGAGTGTGAGCCTTCGCCACGATGTCCGTAAAAAACTCCATCGTAGCTATTATAATAATAGTTGTGCGCATAATATCCATTATGATACCCATGCCAATATCCATCCCAATATCCATGATGATAACCGTGCCAATAACCATTCCAATAGCCGTATCCATAATAACCAGTATAGTAGTAATACGGATGCCACCTCCACCATGGATCATAATACCATGGATAATAAAATCCTACTGCATAATATGCTGGGTAATAATAGTAATTATAATATGGCCACCAACTGAAACCAAAATATATACTAAGACCCCAATCGAATGGATCGTAAGTGTACCAATATAAATTTGTGTAATAAGAATCATAATAACCACAACCAATGTAAGTACGATGAAAACGTCTTAAACGAGAAGAATATTCGTAATCGTAATAATCATCTGACTCGAAAGAATAATAATTGTTAGTTACATAAGTATCTCCTTTACCATCGGTACTTACACTCTTTTCCTTATATTCATAATTAGTATTTATAGTTTCCTCCTCAGATTTAATGGTTTCGCTATAATAATAATTAGTGGTATTTTCATTATTATTACTTTGAGAAACAGCTGGAGTATAATAAACATCTTCGCTGTAATTAGCCGATAAATGCTTAGATGATGAACAACTCATCATTACTAATAAAACGGCTACCGAGAGAATAATTGTTGTTTTCATGACTCAATCTCCTATAATTTTATTTTATAAAAATACTAATTTTGCGTTTTAAAAAAAATAACAAATACTATACCAAAAATAATTATATGGCAAAAGTTTTAACACCAAAAGAAGTTGATTATTCTCAATGGTATAACGATTTAGTTTTAAAAGCCGATTTGGCCGAAAATTCTTCTGTTCGTGGTTGTATGGTTATTAAACCATACGGTTATGCTATTTGGGAAAAAATTCAGCAAACTTTAGACAAGATGTTTAAAGATACAGGACACGTTAACGCATATTTTCCATTATTTATTCCTAAGTCATTTTTTAGCAAAGAAGCCAATCATGTTGAAGGATTTGCAAAAGAATGTGCAGTTATTACTCATTATCGTTTAAAAAATTCACCAGATGGGAAAGGAATAGTTATTGATGAAAATGCAAAACTCGAAGAAGAACTTGTTATTCGTCCCACATCAGAAACAATAATATGGAATACCTATAAAAATTGGATACAGTCGTACAGAGACCTTCCTTTATTGATAAATCAATGGGCTAATGTAGTACGCTGGGAAATGCGAACTCGATTGTTTTTACGGACAGCTGAATTTTTGTGGCAAGAAGGGCATACTGCTCACGCAACTAAAGAAGAGGCTCTTGAAGAGGCAATGAAAATGATAGATATTTATGCTTCTTTTGCCGAAAACACGCTAGCAATTCCAGTTATTAAAGGGGCAAAAACTGAAAATGAGAGATTTGCTGGTGCCTTAGAAACGAATACCATCGAAGCAATGATGCAAGATGGAAAAGCACTTCAAGCTGGTACTTCTCATTTTTTAGGACAAAATTTTGCCAAGGCATTTGATGTTAAATTTTTAAATCAAAAAGGAGAACTCGAATATGTTTGGGCTACATCGTGGGGAGTTTCTACCAGATTGATTGGAGCAATTATTATGACACATAGCGATAATAATGGATTAGTACTACCACCCGCAATATCACCATTACATGTTGTTATTGTTCCCATTTATAAATCGGTAGATGAAAAATTCGAAATTATGAATTACTGTAACAATATTTTTAATGAAATAAAACAACATAATATAACTGTAAAATTTGATGATCGAGACACACATAAACCAGGATGGAAGTTTGCTGAATATGAACTTAAAGGTATTCCTATTAGAATTGCTGTAGGTCCTAAAGATATAGAAAATAATCAGGTTGAAATAGCCAGAAGAGATACTTTAGAAAAATTTTTTATCTCAAGAACAGAACTAATTCCTAAAATAAAGCAACTATTGGCTGATATTCAAAATAACATATATCAAAAAGCATTAACATTTAGAAATAATAATACCTACATTATAGATAGTTTAAAAGATTTATATGAAAATATTGATAAAGGTGGTTTTTTTGTAGCTCACTGGGAGGGAACAAAAGAACACGAAAAACAATTAAACGAACAAACAAAAGCTACAATTCGCTGTATCCCGTTTGATGAAGAAGAAAAATTAGGAAAATGTATTGTAACGGGAATTCTTACAAAAAAAAGAGTAATTATAGCAAAAGCATATTAAAAAAATTATTATCTTTATGGCTGATTTAAAATAACTAAACAACAAGAATGGCATCTAATGAAACTAAAACTAAACAGCTAATAATCAACACATTGCAAGAAAAAAATCTTGTTAAAAAAAAGGTATTTATTGCTATTCAATTATCATTTGAAACATTTAAAATTGCAATACATGAATTAATAAATGAGTTAAACGCAGAACTCAGAGAAAAAGAAAACGATTTTCTGATAGAACATAATTTTGGCAATTCGCATATAGAGCTTTATTTTGGAACAGATGTAATTGTGTTTAATTTTCAAAAAAATATTTATGAAATAGATAAAAGCCATTCTATTTGGTCACATTCGTACATACAAGACAATCCTCTTAACTCTTTTGTTGGAATTATTCATGTTTATAATTTTCTAAAATCTTCGTACAGAAACAACGAAAGCGAAGATTTGGGTTATTTAATAGCAAGAATTTTTATAAACCAGGAACAACATTATTTTGTAGAAGGTAAGCGTCAGTTAGGCTTTTTGTATAACGATTTTTCGTCGAATGTTATTAGCAAAGAAGATTTTAAAAAGATTATTCAATCATCAATTTTATATTGCCTCGATTTCGAAATGTTAGTACCACCCTATGAAGATGTTAGTATAATAAACATTGAACAACTAAGAGCTATGATTAACAAATCTAAATCTCAAAACGCAAAACGAATGGGATTTCAATTTTATAAAAATGATACAAGTATTTAGTTATGATAAAGAATATTTATTTTGTGTTAGTTGTTTTAACAAGTTTGTTCTTATCGTGTAAATCTTCGATAGAACAAAATAACTTAATTGATTCAGATAGTGTAAATACTGCTAAATTATCTGTAAAAGAAAGACTTAAGCAATATGTAGATTTTAGGTTAACTTCAGATTTATCATCGTTCAATAATCAAGACAAAGAAATGCTTGGTTTATTGATTGATGCTTGTACTGAAATAGATGAAATATTTTGGCTTCAATCAACAGGCAAACAAAAAGATAGTATTTTGGCTTTAGCCAGAACAGAAGAAGAAAAGCAATATTGTTTGATAAATTATGGTCCTTGGGATAGAATTGAAGATAATGAGCCTTTTATAGAAAATGTTGGTAAAAAACCTATAGGTGCAGGTTTTTTTCCACACGATATAAAGTATTTCCCCTTCATAGATATGAAATTTGAAGATAAACTCAGTATGTACACAGTAATAAAAAGAGCAGAAGATGGAAGTCTTTACACAGAACCATACCATAAAGCTTACGAAAAACATTTGAAAAAAGCTGCTGAAAAATTAGAAAAAGCTGCTAGTATTAGTCAAGATAAAAATTTTGCTAACTTCTTAAAATTAAGAGCTAAAAGTTTATTAAATGACGATTATTACACATCAGATGTTTATTGGATTGATAATATAGACTCAAAATACGATTTAGTAATTGGACCTTCAGATTTTGAAGAAGATAAATTTATTAACACAAAAACTGCATTTTCAGCATATCTTTTAATTACTGATAAAGATTGGAGTAAAAAATTCGAATCCATTTCTGCTTATTTACCAAAAATTAAAAATAATTTACCATTACCTGAAACTCATAAAAATCAAATTTTATTTTCTACGCCAAACATTGGAGTTTATGATGCTATATATTACACTGGATGGGGAAATGCTGGTCCAAAACAAATTTCTATAAATTATCCTAAAGATGGACGCATAATAATGGAAAAAGGCAGTCGGAAGCTGATTTTTAAAAATACTATGAAAGCTAAATTTGATAATATACTAAAACCTATTGCTAATCTTTTAATTGATACATCAGAAAGGAAAAATGTTAGTTTTGAAGGCTTTTTAATTAACAATACAACCTACGAGATAGCTGATGCAATTATGGTAAAAACTACTGTAAATAATAAAGGACCTGTTAAAGAAGCATTAAAAGATTATTTTCCAACTATAAATTCTTTAAAAGCAGATATTTTAAACATGTATATAATAACTAAATTGCACGAAAAAAAGCTTGTTTCAAATATCAGTTTATTGGATAATTATGTAATTTTTGTTAGTAATGTAATACGTTCTGTCAGATTCGGTGCAGCTTTTGCCCAAGGTTCTTCAAATCTTATTGCATTTAATATGTTATATAAGCTAAAAGCATTTGAAAGGGATGCAAAAACAGGAACTTACAAAATTAATTTTGAAAAAATGAAAGACGTAATTCAAAAGCTCACAAAAGATGTTTTGACTGTTTTGCTCGAAGGAGATTATGCTACAGCAAAATCGTGGATAGAAATTTATGGTAATATGTCTGACGAATTGCAAAACGATATCAAAAAAATTAGAAAAGCAGGTATTCCT
>JBBIKO010000097.1:4993-7022 GCA_037445415.1 Bacteroidota bacterium | reverse complement strand
GCTTTAAATCAGAAACTAACAAATGAAACATCTAAACATAAATTATCATACGATGCATACTTACAGAACATTTCGGCAAGATATGTTTCGCCAGAACATTTTAAAAGCGTCGAATTTCAGAGAGATTGGAATTATGAAAATATAAGTTTAAATAATGAATTACAAAGTGGTATTAAATTTAATTACAATTACAATAAGCATTTAACTTCGAATTTAGGTAGCGATTGGATTAAAACTGGTAATTTATACAGAGCAAATAAGCAACATGCAACTATTATTTATCGCCCGCAAAAATGGAATTTTTTTCACAACGGTAGTTTTTTAAATACAAAACAAAATAATATCAGTACCAAATTTATTAGACACTACAGCACTAACGAAAAACTTTTTTATTATATTAAATTGGGAATAAAAACTTCATACGAAGACAATCAATGGAGCATAAATTCTAACGATAGTTTACTAAACAATAGTTTCAAATTTTATAATTGGAATGTGTACTTAGGAAGTTCAGATACAAACAAATGGCAATGGACAATTCGTTACGGACAACGAGACGATTTTAAACTTCATGACAATAAACTAATTAAAAATTTTAAAGCTCAAGAAATTGGAATGGACATAAATTCAGATATATCTAAAAACTTTTTCGTTAAAAGCACACTTTCGGCAAGAGATTTAAAACCGCTTATTGATACATTAGCGCACCGAGACCAGAGTATAATAAATAGAAACGAATTTTCATTTAAAATTGCTAAAAATGCTATAAACATTTCAACTGTGCATGAAATAAATTCAGGAATTGAACCTAAAAGACAATTTACATATTTAGAAGTTTCAACAGGACAAGGAATATATACATGGATAGATTATAATCAAAACGGAATTAAAGAATTAAACGAATTTGAAGTTGCCAAATACCCCGATCAAGCACAATATATAAGAATAGCTTCTTCTACTTTAGAATATATAAAAGTATATAGTAGCAAAATTTCGCAAGTACTGCATTTACGACCAGAATTATACTGGACTGACAACAAAGGAATTAAAAAATTTCTGACAAATTTTTCTAATCTTACATCTTTTCATCAGGAAGTTAAAACAAATTCTACTTTTATTTTACATAGAATATTTCCAATACAAACAAACGACAGCAATCAAATTTTAATAAATAGTTTACTTAGAAATATTCTATCCATCAGGAAAAATAATCCGACTTGGGGCGTAGATTACGTATATCAGAAACACCAAAACGGGCAATTGCTTATTCAAGGTATTGACAACAGGTTGTACAATCAACATAGCTTAACTTTCAGATGGAATTTTCTTTCGGCATATAGTATGTTTTTGACACCTTCGGTGGGCAATAAAAAATTTGAATCGGAATTTTTCAGCAATAAAAACTATTACATTTTTTTTAAGCAGATAGAAAACAATTTGCAATTTCACCCCGATAATTTTACACGTTTTAATATTGTTCTTAAAATAGGTGAAAAAGAAAACAAAACTGGAACAGAAAAATTGAAATTTAACTCAATAAATTTTGAGATTACAAAAAACATAAAATCCAATAATCAAATAAACATAAAATCTGAATTTATTCAGAATAATTATAAAGGAAATACAAATACTTCGGTAGCTTACGAAATTCTTGAAGCTTTACAACCTGGATGGAACATAATAAATACCATACAAGTTCAAAGAAATTTATCGTCTAAAATACAAATTGTTTTATCTTACCAATCTAGAATATCAAAAGATAATAAAACTACGCACAATGGTAACATAGAAGTTAGAGCATGGTTTTAATATATTTTAAACTAGTCTTTTACTGTCATTCTTTAATGTAATATTGATTTCGCATTTTTAATAACACACCTACACTGATAATTGTTATAGTTAAACAATATGAGCATTTACTGCTATTTATTTTAATTCAAACACAACAATAAGAAAATGCTAATTTTATAAAATAATTTTTTTAAATATCTCCACAAATAAAAAATAATTTTGTATATTTGAAAAAAAA
>JBBIKO010000097.1:0-4983 GCA_037445415.1 Bacteroidota bacterium | reverse complement strand
TACTTAATTTTCTACGGGGATGAGAAAACTGTTTATTTTTTTAATAATTTTATTATCTCACAATGCTTGCCTGACAATAATTGCACAGATATAGGTAACCCAGGCGAAATGTGTCCAGAAGATTTACCCCCAGCAACTGTAAATGTACCATACAGCCAAGTTTTAACTATTATTCCTCCATCTTCTTTTACATATAATGGTCAAAATGTTAATATAGTTAAAATTAAAATTAGTAATGTTGAAAATATTCCATCTGGATTAACATATCAATGTAACCCAAGTAATTGCGAATTTACAGTAACTAACCCTATAACACGTTATTGTATATTATTAAGTGGTACTCCAACAACTGCAGGAACTTATCCATTAAGAATTTATGTAGTACCATATATTATGGTTTTTAACAATCCAACACCTCTTCCGGAACAAGTAGATGATACTTCTTTAGTCATGATTGTTAATCAATCTTCTAATTATGAGATAATTAAAGGTTCAAAATTTACTGTATTAAATCCACAACCAAATCCTTTTAACTCAACAGTTAAAATTAGTGTTTACTCGCCATCTTCTAATTCTGTTACTTTGGAAATTTTCGATATATTGGGCAATAGAGTTTACGAAGAAAAAGCAATTATTAACAAGGGCGAATATACATTTTCTTTTGATGGTTCGTCGTTAAAAAAAGGCTTATATATATATAAAATAAACAACAGTAAAGAATATTTTGTAAAACAACTTATTAAAAATTAAATACAAAAGGTTTTAACCCATACTCCTTCTTTTATAGCATAAGCAGAATGTATAATTTTTGTAAAATTAGCATACTCCATAATAGTTCTTAAAAACAATGCAGCAATAGGAATCATTTCTATTCGTGTTAAATCCATTCCTAACATTTCTTTTCTTTGTTCGTATGAAGAAATTATAAGAGTATCTAACAATTTTATATATTGCCATAAGTTTAAATGATTATATGTTTTTAATGGATCTAAAGCAGCGTTGAATTCTTTAAAATGTAAAATATTAGCAATTAAATCGAATGAACCAGACGAACATATTAAAGTTTTAATTCCGTAAGGTTGAATTATCTCTTTAAAATTTCCTAATGTTGCTTTTATATGTTCAGAAATTGAATATATATTCTGATATGTCAATGGATCTGTAGGTTTAAAATGTTCAATTAGTCTAGATATTCCTAATAGGTAGCTTTTTTTCCAATATATTTTTTCATTATTTCCAATAATTAGTTCATTACTTCCACCACCAATATCTACCATTAAAACTATTTCATTGTTCAATTGGACAGCTGTTTTTATTCCATAATAAATATATTCGGCTTCTTTATCGCCATCAATTATTTCAACATCAGTACTAATAATTTCTTCTATTTCTTTTGCTAAAAGTAGTCCATTTTGAGTAGAACGAAAAGCAGATGTTGCTATGGCTTTAATTTTATTTGTATTATAATTTTTAATTATATGTACATATTCTTTTATAGCTATAATTGCCCTTTCGTAAGCATCTGAAGCAATAATATTTTGTACAAGTCCTCCTTTACCCAATTTAACAGAACGTTTATCACGATATATTTCATATAATTTTCCATTTTGTTTCTCGGCAATAATTAAATTAAATGTATTTGTACCCAAATCTATAACTGCTGCTCTCATAAATTAATTTTTGTGTTTTACCCATTTATACAAATCTTTGTACGTAATTTTTTTTCCATACAATAATATCCCGGTTTTGTATATTTTACCAGCAATCCAAGTTGTAAAAACAAATGTTGCTATTAGCAAAAATGCCGATAATAAAACTTCATACCATGGAACACCAAAAGGTATTCTAGCCATCATTACAACTGGGCTAGTTAAAGGAATAATAGAAAACCAAAATGCAATAGGACCTTCTGGATTACTAGTAATATTAGACATTAAAATGATTGCTAAAATAAGCGGAATAGTTATTGGCAATAAAAACTGTTGTGTGTCAGCTTCGTTATCAACAGCTCCACCTATTGCTGCAAATAACGCAGAATACATCAAATAACCAAAAATAAAATAAAAAAGAAATGAACCTAACATTACACCAAAATCAATCAATTTAATAGTTTCAAAAACAGCTGCTAATTCGCTAAATTTAGCGTCTTCATCATTATAAAATTGTATATTATTTTGTTTTTGCATAATAGAAGCTGCATTTACTTGTTGATTAAATAAATGTTTATCGTTAAATAATATTTTAGACATTACAAAAACTAAAAAGAAAGTTGATATACCCCATAAAACAAACTGTGTTAAACCTACTAATGCTATACCTATAATTTTCCCCATCATTAACTGAAAAGGTTTTACCGAAGATACAATAACTTCGACAATACGATTGCTTTTTTCTTCTATAACTCCCCTCATTACCTGAGAAGCATAAATAAATATAAAGAAATATATTAGTATTCCACCAATAAATCCTAAAACTAATTGTAATTCAGTTGACTTTTGTTCTCTTGTACCATCATCATTAAGTTTTACTACCCCAACTTTAACATCAGTTTTTATTGATTGAAGTACTTCTGGATCAATATCATTTTTAACAAGTTTAAAACTTTCAATCAGGCTTTTTAATGAGCTAATAATGTGCATTTTTACATGTAAGCTTGGTTGCTTCGGCGAAGAAATTGTTAAAATAGGCGTTGATAAAACAGTATGTGGAATAAATAATACTGCATAATAATTGTAACGTTCTATATCTTTTTCTGCTTGAATTAAGCTAACATTTTTCAAGTAAACAAATTTTATCTTTTCTTTTTCGGGTAATATATTATAAAATAACTTTGAACTATCAATTACTGCAATTGTTTTTACTTCATCATTATCAATTGTTGAAATCCAAATAGGAACAATAAATAATGCAGCCATTAAAATGGGTCCGATAATGGTCATAATAATAAAAGACTTCTTGCGAACACGTGTTATATATTCTCTAAAAAATATTATTCGTATTTTTTTCATAAACTAATTATTTGTTTGTTTAACAACTTTAATAAAAATTTCATCCATCGAAGGCAGTAGTTCTTTATAAGAAACTATTTGCCCAACTGGTAATAAAGCTTCTAACAGTGTATTAGATTGTATTTGCGAGTCAAGCATCTTTAATTTAATTGTGTGAAAGCCATCTTGTTCAATATGGCTCAATATTTCGTATTGATATCTGTGAGCTAAATCAATATAATTGATAAATCCTTTAAAAGTAACTTCGTAAACGTTTTCTTTATATTGTTGTTTAACATCTGAAACTTTGCCATTAAGTACATTTTGCGAGGCATTAATGAGAACTATTTCATCACAAAGTTCTTCAACCGAAGCCATATTGTGTGTAGAAAGCATAATAGTAACGCCGTTTTTTTTCATTTCAATGAGCTCATTTTTAATTATGTTAGCATTTATTGGGTCAAATCCAGAAAATGGTTCATCAAAAATTAGTACAAATGGTTTGTGCAAAACTGATATTATAAATTGGACCTTTTGTTGCATACCTTTCGATAGTTCTTCAATCTTTTTATCCCACCATGAAGTAATATCAAACTTTTCGAACCACTTTTTTAATTCTTTTAGTGCTTCTTTTTTTGGCATACCTTTCAATTGCGAAAGATATAACGCCTGTTCTCCTACTTTCATTTTTTTATACAAGCCTCGCTCTTCTGGCAAATAACCAAATCGTATTACATCATCAACTTTTATGGGGTTATCATATAATAGAACTTTTCCTTCGTCGGCTAAAGTAATTTGATTTATTATACGAATTAAAGTTGTTTTTCCTGCACCGTTCGGACCAAGTAAACCTAATATAGTTCCTTCGTGAACCGAGAACGAAACATTTTGTAAAGCTACCTTGTTCGAATATGCTTTTGATACATTTTCAATTGATAAAATATTTTTCATTTTTATTTTCTTAAAGTTGCAACAATTCTTTTAGTATTTAAACAAAGCTCTAAAGCATGAACTATATTGTAACAAACTATTTTAGCGGTTTGAATAGCTTCGACAGAAGCACCTTCTCCTTGTATTACTGCAATACCTATGGCAGCTTTCGATAATATCATTGTATCGTTGCTACCATTTCCTATTGCTATACATTTCTCTCTTCCTAAATTTTCTATATAAAAAAGCTTTTGTTGTTTTTCTTGACCAGATTTTAATATAGTTAGTTTAACTGGTACGTTTTTCAATTCCTCTGCTGCCATTTTAAAAGTATCGGCTGTAATAACATGTACATTAACACGTTCAGTTAAAGCTTGTATTAAGGGTAATGTTTCAGGAATTATTTTTCCGTCAATTGCAAGAGTTCCATTGAAGTCAAGAATAACATGTTCTATCTCGTAACGTTCAATAGGATTAAATACAATTTCAATAGCCATATTTTAAAACGATTTTGTTTTACAGATTCTTAAAAGTCTTAAAAAAGTTTTAAATAAAATGATTAAATCAGTTGCAAAGTTACTATTATTTACATATTTAATAGAGTATTCTATTTTTTTAGGTAATATAACATTAACGTAATATTCTTCAGGATTATCAACATTAGCCAACTGTTTCGATTCATCAATATAATTTAATGTAGCATAATCTGTTAAACCAGGACGTACTGTTAAAATTTTTCTTTGTTCAGTAGTATATAGTTCAACATATTTCGAGACTTCTGGTCTAGGACCAACAAAGCTCATATCGCCCATTAATATATTAACTAATTGTGGTAACTCGTCGAGCTTTGTTTTTCGAATAAACTTGCCAATTCTTGTTATTCGCTCGTCATTATCAGTAGTAACAAGCATAGTAGTACTTTTAGTTTTGTACATAGAACGAAACTTATACAATGTAAATAGTTTTCCTTTTTTTCCAACTCTTGTTTGCTTAAATATAATACCTCCTTTACTATCTAACAGTATTAAAACAGTTACAATCAAAAATACGGGAATTAAAACAATTA
>JBBIKO010000096.1:3964-7045 GCA_037445415.1 Bacteroidota bacterium | reverse complement strand
AGTGCACATTTTGAACATACAGTTTTAATAAGAAAACATGAATCAGAAATATTAACAAATTATAAGTATATAGAATAAAAAGTATGGCAAAACAACCTTCTATAGAATTAGATGGTACAATTATCGAGGCTTTGTCTAATGCTATGTTTCGTGTTCAGTTAGAAAACGGACATATCATTACTGCTCACATTTCTGGTAAAATGCGTATGAATTATATTCGCATTTTACCAGGTGATAAAGTACGTGTTGAAATGTCGCCATACGATTTAACAAAAGGTAGAATTAGTTTTAGATATAAATAAAATTTTATCAAAATGAAAGTGAAAGCATCAATAAAAAAGAGAAATGATGATTGCCAAATTGTTAAGCGAAAAGGTCGTTTATATGTTATCAATAAAAAAAATCCAAAGTATAAACAGCGTCAAGGATAGTATTAACTTGTAAAATAAAATAAAATAAATATGGCACGTATCGCAGGTGTAGATATTCCAGACAAAAAAGCTGGAAAAATTGCTTTAACCTATATTTTCGGTATAGGAAAAAGTACAGCAGAAAAAATTTTGAAAGAAACAAATGTTGACCCAAAATTAAAGGTAGAAGCATGGAACGATGAACAAATAACACGAATAAGAAACTACATTTCTCAAAACCTTAAAATAGAAGGAGAATTACGATCAGAAACACAATTAAGTATTAAACGCCTCATGGATATTGGTTGTTACAGAGGAATTCGTCATAGATTAGGACTACCTGTTAGAGGTCAAAGAACTCGAACAAATGCAAGAACAAGAAGAGGAAAGAAAAAAACAGTAGCAAATAAAAAGAAAGCCACTAAATAAGAAATAATTATGGCAAAAAAAACAACTAAAGCAGTAAAAAAGAAGAATGTAAAAGTAGAAGCCTTTGGTCAGGCTCATATTCATACTTCGTTTAACAACATAATTATTTGTTTAACAAATAATGAAGGCGAAGTAATATCATGGTCATCTGCGGGTAAAAATGGTTTTAGAGGTTCAAAGAAAAACACACCCTATGCAGCTCAAGTAGCAGCAGAAGAATGCGCAAAAGTTGCATTCGATTTAGGATTACGCAAAGTAAAGGTATTTGTTAAAGGACCTGGAGCTGGAAGAGAATCTGCTATCAGAACAATAGCTTCAGTAGGAATCGAAGTTACCGAAATAATTGATGTTACACCATTACCACATAATGGTTGTCGTCCACCAAAAAGAAGAAGAGTTTAAAAATATTAAAATAATAGTTACATGGCAAGATATAGAGGACCAAAAACACGAATTGCAAGAAAATTTGGAGAGCCAATATATGGACCCGATAAAGTTTTTGAAAGAAAAAAACATACTCCTGGAATGCACGGAGTAAACAAAAAAAGAAAAACAACAGAATACGGAATACAGTTACGAGAAAAGCAAAAAGCAAAATATACCTATGGGATATTAGAACGTCAGTTTAGGAGATATTTTGACATTGCTACACGCAAAAAAGGTAAAACAGGTGATGTATTATTACAGATACTTGAATCGAGGTTGGATAATATTGTATATCGTTTGGGAATAGCTCCAACTCGAGACACTGCAAGACAATTAGTTTCTCACCGCCATATTTTACTTAATGGTAAAGTTTGTAACATACCGTCAACTATATTAAAACCTCGTGATGTTGTATCTGTAAGAGAAAAATCTAAGTCTTTAGAAGTAATAACTTCAAGTTTATCTGGATATAATCACTCAAAATATCCATGGTTAGAATGGAATGCATCAGAAATGTCGGGTAAATACATTATGCTCCCTGAACGTGAAGCAATACCAGAAAACATTAAAGAACATTTAATAGTTGAATTATATTCGAAATAAAATTTTATTAAAATATGGCAATATTAACCTTTCAGAAACCAGATAAAGTATTAATGCTTGAATCAACAGATAAGCATGGAAAATTCGAATTTCGTCCGTTAGAACCTGGTTATGGTTTAACTATTGGTAATGCATTAAGAAGAATTTTGTTGTCATCACTCGAAGGTTACTCTATAACAAGAATTAAGATTGATGGAGTTGATCACGAATTTTCTACAATAAAAGGTATTGTAGAAGATGTTACTGAAATAATTTTAAATTTAAAACAAATACGATTCAAAAGACAACTCGAAGGAATAGATAATGAGGTAATTAATGTTACTATTAGTGGACAAAATGAATTTAAAGCAGGTGATATAACTCGATTTTTAAGTGGTTTTACTGTATTAAATCCTGATTTACATATTTGTACACTTGAGCCATCAGTTAAATTCCACATAACAATGTGGATTAACAAAGGACGAGGTTTTGTGCCTGCTGAAGAAAATAAAACAGATGATATGGAAATCGGAATTATTCCGATGGATTCTATTTTTACACCCATACGTAATGTTAAATATTTAATAGAAAATGTTCGTGTAGAACAAAAAACCGATTATGAAAAACTAATTTTAGAAATAGTTACCGACGGCTCAATTACTCCATTAGATTCATTAAAAGAGGCTGCTAAGATATTGATATATCATTTTATGTTATTTACAGACGAAAAAATGGGATTCGAGTTTGAAGAAAAAAGCGATATTGATGAGTTTGATGAAGACACTCTCCGTCTTAGACAATTACTTAAAACAAAACTTACAGATCTTGATCTATCTGTAAGAGCATTGAATTGTTTAAAATCTGCCGATATTGAAACACTTGGAGAATTGGTTACCTATAATAAAAACGACTTATTAAAATTTAGAAATTTTGGCAGAAAATCATTAACTTAATTAGAAGAACTCCTAACCAGTATGGGACTTATGTTTGGTATGGATATATCAAAGTATAAACTAGACAAAGATTAATAGCAATGAGACACGGAAAAACTGTAAATCAATTAGGACGTAAAAGTGCACACCGTAAGGCAATGTTAGCTAATATGGCTACATCTCTAATAATTTACAAAGGAATTAATACAACGGTGGCAAAGGCAAAAGCTTTAAAATCTTATATAGAACCTCTTATTACAAGAGCAAAAGAAGACACAACACATAACCGTCGTGTTGTTTTT
>JBBIKO010000096.1:0-3952 GCA_037445415.1 Bacteroidota bacterium | reverse complement strand
ACTGAGTTATTCAAAGAAATATCACAAAAAATAGCTGATAGACCTGGTGGATACACTCGTATTTTACGTATTAGCAAACGTGTTGGAGATAACGCAGAAATGTGTCGTATAGAATTAGTTGATTATAACGAAAATATGCTGGCTGCAAAAGTAGAAGCTAAAGCTACTAAAAAAACACGTACTCGTCGCTCTGGTTCAAAGAAAAAAGCTGAACAAAAACCAAAATCACAAGAAAACAATACCACTTCTGAAAAAACAACAGAATAAATACTTTTCTGTTTTAGTATCGTATTAGCTATAAATTATTATTTCAAACATAGATTGTATTTTGTTAATGTACTAATATCAATTTATTAGGCTTTTGCAATAGCAGCTACACTAATTTTAACATTTGATATTTTTAATAAAGCTATTGCACAAGCTTCTATGGTTGCACCAGTAGTGATAACATCATCAACAATTAGGAAATGCTTACCCTCATATTCGGTTTTATATTGTAAAGAAAAAGCATCAGATACATTTTCCCATCTTTCGCTTCTGCTCTTATTAGTTTGCGTTTGAGTCTCAGATGAACGAGCAATTGCATCTATGCATACTGGTTTTTCTAAAACAATACTTAACCCACGTGCAAAGCATTCAGATTGATTATACGTTCTTTGCTTCATTTTTTTTTGATGAAGTGGAACAGGTAAAATATAATCAATGCTATTATAAGGTACTTTGTTGTATATTTTATTTCCTAAAAGTTTACCCAAAAATACTCCTACATCCTGACGCTTATTATATTTCAAGTTGTGTAATAAATGTTGTGTTCTTCCTTTCTTATGAAAAAACAATAAAGTAGTAGCAGCTTGTAAATTTAACCTTCCCAAAAATACTTGCATCACAGGATTATCATTGTAAAGATGAAAATTTGTTACAGGTAAGAATGACAAGCAAATTGTGCAAATAGTTTGCTCATTTTTTTCTAGCGGAGTTCCACATGCTCCACACGTAACAGGAAATAATAGTTGAATAAAATCATTAAACCACCACATCGAAACAAAAATAATAACAATTTTAATAATTCAGGCGAATGGTAAATTTCAAACAAAGGTTTAAAAAAATCAAATTAGAATTGTTTTATTACGATAATAATTCCTTGGTATTGCTATAATTTTATAGTTTTGGAACAAATTTACTTATAACATTTTAATAATAACATAAATAGAAATATCAATTCCCTTCCAATACTTTAAACAACTCGTCAAGTTTGGGTGTTAAAATAATTTCTGTTCGTCTATTTTTTGCTCTTGCTTCAGATGTTTTGGCATCAACAAGAGGCAAGTACTCCCCTCTCCCAGAAACAGTAAGCCTTTTAGGATCTATTTTTGAATTATTTAATAATATTTTTAACACAGCTGTTGCTCTTTTTGTACTTAAATCCCAGTTGTCATTAATGCCACCTGAACCTTTGTAAGGAACATCATCAGTATGTCCTTCAATAACTACGTTTACATCTGGGTTTTTTTCAAGCACAACAGCTAATTCTTTAATAGCTTTTTGCCCTTTAGCATCAACCTCCCACCTTCCCGACTGGAATAATAGTTTTTCTTCCATTGAAACATATACTTTCCCGTTTTTATATGTTACACTTAAGCCTTGTCCTTCATAACCTTTAAGAGCTTTAGCAACTTTTTCTTTCAAGGCTTTAACAGCAGAATCCTTTTTATTAAGTATTCCTTCTAACTCAATCAAACGAGCATTTTTCTTTTCAAGAATTTCAGTCTTTTTATTTAATTCGGTAATAAGAGAATCTACATTATATTTTTTCTTATTTATCTCTCTTTCTAAAGTCTTAAGTTCGTCTTCTTTTTTTAGTAAAGATTCTTGCAATTGCTGTAATTGTGCTAAAAGCTTCTGATTTTCGGCAGTTGTTTCAAAACTTTTTTTCTTCAATAAAACATTTAACTCTTCATTAAGTTTGGTCATTCGGTTTAGTTGTTCTGTAAGTGAGCGTTTGCTATATCCAAGCGAAGCTGTATCTAATGATAAACCGCTTACTTGTTTATTTAATTTGTCTATTTGAATATTTAATTCGTTAATTTTCTCAGATAACTCTTTTTGCTGAGTTTTTAGATAAGCACGTTCGTCCTCGCATTGCTGATTTTTACTTTTAAGATCTTTATATTGTTTTAGAGGAACACATGAAGCTAATAAGACAATTAAAAAAATAAATACATAATTTTTCATAAAACATGCTTTTTTGCAAAGTTATACTTTACAATGTATTACAAATTGATAGATAAAAAATAATATTAACAATAGTATGTTAAATATTATTTTGCTATTGCAACAGCTCTTGTTTCTCTTATTACAGTTATTTTTATTTGTCCAGGATATGTTAATTCATCTTGAATTCTTTTTGCTAAATCGAATGACAATACTTCTGCTTCTTGGTCGGTTAGTTTATCATGTCCTACAATTACACGAAGCTCCCTACCGGCTTGTATTGCATACGTTTTTAATACACCTGGATAAGACATTGCTAAATCTTCAAGTTCTTTCAAGCGTTTAATATATGCTTCAGCTATTTCGCGGCGAGCTCCTGGTCTTGCTCCACTTATTGCATCACATGCTTGAACAATTGGTGCTATTAGTGTGTTCATCTCTATTTCTTCGTGATGAGAACCTATTGCATTGCAAACTTCTGGTTTTTCCTTGTATTTTTCAGCAATTTGCATTCCAAGAATAGCATGTGGAATTTCTGGATTTTCATCGGCTACTTTTCCAATATCGTGTAATAGTCCTGCTCGTTTTGCTAACGAAGCATTAAGTTTAAGTTCGGCTGCCATCGCAGCACATAGGTTTGCTACTTCGCGTGAATGTTGAAGTAAATTTTGACCATAAGATGAACGATATTTCATTTTACCTACCAGCCTTATAAGCTCGGGATGCATACCATGAATTCCTAAATCTATGGTAGTACGCTTGCCAACCTCCATTATTTCTTCTTCTATTTGCTTTTTAACTTTTTCAACAACTTCTTCAATTCGTGCTGGGTGAATACGTCCATCTGCAACTAATTGTTGAAGCGATAATCTTGCAATTTCTCTTCGTACAGGGTCAAATGCAGATAATACGATAGCTTCCGGCGTATCATCTATAATGATTTCTACCCCTGTTGCTGCTTCTAAAGCTCTTATGTTTCGACCCTCTCTTCCAATAATACGGCCTTTAATTTCGTCGTTTTCAATTGGAAAAACAGTAACACTATTTTCAATAACTGCTTCTGGTGCTATGCGTTGAATAGTATGAACAATAATCTTTTTTGCTTCCTTATTGGCAGTCATTTTGGCTTCTTCCATTACCTCATTGATGTATGCCATAGCTGTTGTTTTTGCTTCGTTACGCATTGCATCAATCAATTGTTGTTTAGCTTCTTCGGCTGTAAGTTTGCTTATAGCTTCTAATTTTTCAAGATGTAACCGTTGCAATTTTTCTAATTCTTCTTCTTTCTTTTTTAATAATTCTGAATGAGTGGTCAGATTTACTTGCAAAGTGTCTAATTCTTTCTTTTTCCTTTGAACTTCTTCTAGCTTTTGAGATAAAAGTGTGTCTTTTTGAATAATTTTAGCTTCTGTTTGTGCTAATTTTGAATTTTTTTCGTTAACATATTTTTCGTGCTCCGATTTTAAATGCAAAAATTTTTCTTTTGCTTGAAGTTCTTTTTCTTTAAAAACAACCTCAGCTTCGTTTTGGGCATCTTTAAAAATTTTTACTTTTTTCTTATTTAATGCTTTTTCCCATAAAAAATAAGATACTCCTGCCCCAAAAAGCAAAGAAACAATACTAATAATAATCGTAACATCCATAAGTCTTTTATTTTATTTAGTTTAACAAAAAACCCGCATTATATTCTTAAAAGCTTTTTTGAAAACCCTATATTTCACAGTGGGGTCTACCATTGGTT
>JBBIKO010000095.1:0-7063 GCA_037445415.1 Bacteroidota bacterium | reverse complement strand
TGTACTTAAACCTGTTCCTGCTGCTGGTGAATACGGCTGAATAGAATAACCTTTATATAACAAACCTTTATCGAAAAGTTGTTTTAAAAGCCACCATAAGGTTTCTATATATTTATTTTCGTAAGTAATGTATGGGTTTGACATTTCAACCCAATAACCCATTTTTTTTGTAAGTTCTTCCCATTCGCTTGTGTATTTCATTACATCTTTTTTGCAATGGGCATTGTATTCTTCTATAGATATAGTTTTGCCAATATCATCTTTTTTTATTCCAAGCGATTTTTCTACACCAAGTTCTACAGGTAATCCATGTGTATCCCATCCTGCTTTACGCTCTACCTTGTATCCTTGCATTGTTTTGAACCGACAAAATATATCCTTTATTGTTCGTGCCATTACATGATGAATGCCAGGAGTACCATTAGCAGATGGAGGTCCTTCGTAAAAAATATAATCAGGCGAATCTTTTCTAATATCAATGCTTTTCTCAAATATTTTGTTCGTTTCCCACCATTTCAGTATTTCCTTATTAACTTTAGGCAAATCCAAATGTTCGTATTCTTTATATAATTTCGACATACCTTACTTTTTAAAACTGCAAAAGTAATAAAATTTTACTTTTATTAAATGAATTGTAATTATAGGATAAAATACTCATAATTAGAATATTAGCTAAATAATAAAATGATAATTACAATTTAGTAAAGTACTAAGCAACAAAAATTAAAAAAAAATTTAAGGTATTATTTTTGTAAGATAAAAGAAAAAATCAATTTTATGATAAGAAAGCTATTGAATTTTTTATATTTATTGTTTATTGTGCTTATTTTTAATCAATGCGAAAAAGATCCTATTCGTGGATGGAGTTTTTTTATTGAGTCGCCTCCACCACCCAAAATTGTTGAATTAAGAGCTGTTGTTCGAAATTGCATTCCACCCTATCCTGTTACATTTTATCAAGCTACCGAAAATTTGTTAGGTAATGTTAATTACACATGGTATTTTGGTGATGGAAGTACATCGAACGAACAAAATCCAACACACATATACAATCAACTTGGAACGTATAAAATTAAATTAGTTGTTAGAAACGAAATAGGTGTCGATTCGGCAACATTAGATATGCCTGAACTCAACTTACCAACTATTTCAGTAGTTTCTAATTTTACTTATCAACATTTTAATAATAATAATTTTTCTCCTACAAAAGTTATATTCAGTAACCATTCAAGTGGTGCGAATATTTTTGCATGGAATTTTGGCGATGGGCAGCAAAATAATGACGATGCTCCTATGCATGTATTTCAATCGCCTGGCACATATACTGTAAAATTAAGAAGTACTTGCACAAATGGAACATACGACGAATATCAGCAACAAATTTTTGTCAATCCACAGCCACAAAGAGTTTTTATTGATTCCATAAATTTAATGTTACCTAAAAGTTATAATGGTAGCAGTATATACATTGAGATGTATCACAATACTACTTATGTTGGAAAAACAAAGATAAAAAGTTCTGGTGGGTTTCCTTATAAGTACAAAAGACCTAATGATTTTATAGATAATCATTTTTTTGATTATGTACAATTTACCAATAACGAGGTTTTCAAATTTGTTATTTTAAAAAATAATGGTCCATCGTCTCAACCATCATTTATCAACGAAATTATATTAGCTCCAATTGACTTAAAAAATAACTTTTATCCAAGAACATATTTTACTGTTAGACCTGTACCACCTGTTGAAGATGTCTTTATTGATTTATATTTAAGCTATTAAAACTATGAAAATACTAAAACTTTTTATAGCGTTGTTTATTATTTATGCTCCATTGTTTGGGCAATTTGATATAAAATACTTAGATAGAAGCGGGTATATTAAATTTTCAGGTGGGACAATCACTCCATCTGAAGAGCTAAAAAGTACAGACGAAATAGGTTTGTATGCAAAAAATGGTTATTTCTTTGGATTCGATTTTAATTATATTATATCTCATAGTTTCGGTATTGGCTTTAATATTCAGATGGATCGTTTGAATTTTAATAAGGAAGCATTTCTCGAACAAGTTAAAACTAATGAGTACAAAATAAAAGGACGCTTTGCTTCTAACCGTTTTGGAATAAACGTACTTATGAATATACCTATTGTTGTTTCGAAAGAAGATTTTTTAATAAACTTATATGCTGAAGGGAATGCAGGGCTAAGAGGTTTTAATATTCCTTCTATTGATTTATATTATAGTGAGCTAGAAAACAAATGGGTAGAAATAAATTATCGCACTCGTATAAACACTATGGGCTATTTAGGTTTTAGTGCTGGTATTCAGTTTGTTATATCAGACTTTTTTGGTGTTAATGTTTCTTATAACGAAGTTTTAAGAAGTCGTCATTCCATACGATATTATGTTCGTATGGAAGATGCTTTCGGAAATGTTGAAGAAAGTGAAAATTATTTACACAATTATCTCGACTCAAAAAGTTTACAATTTGGTATTTTCTTATTATTTGGAAAAAAATAAATACATTAAATAATCCTATTTTCGATTTTTTTTAATAAATTACCTACAACGTTAAAAATAAAAGAATGATATACTACTTGCAATTATATTTAAAATATATTAAATTTGCAAAGAAATTGCCCAGGTGGTGGAATTGGTAGACACACCAGCTTGAGGGGCTGGCGCCGGTTACGGTGTGCAAGTTCGAGTCTTGTCCTGGGCACAATGAGGAGCTTCATAGCTCCTTTTTTTATTGTTTTAGTGCTTTTTCAACATTATTTTTGCAAAAAACTAAAACATATAAATGAATTTATACCAAAATCATACCGTTTTCTCGGAAATACTAAAAAACTTAAATCATTCAAAAAACAAACACATTTTAATTAATAATTTATGTGGTTCATCTTTTAACATATTTGTTACAGAATTATTTAAAACAATTTCAAACTCAATTGTTGTAATATTCCCCGAGAAAGAAATGGCAATGTACTCTTTTACCGATTTAATAACAATTTTTCATGACGAAAATAAAGTTTTTTATTTACCATCAAATTATAAACGTAAACTTAAAATTCAACATTTCGAACAAGCAAGCGCAATATTAAGAAACAAAGCTATTCAGCAAATAAATTGCGGCGAAAAACATATCCTTATAACTTATATTGATGCTGTCAGCGAAAAAATTGTTCAAAGATCTGAACTTTCAAAATGCTTTTTAGAAATACAAATAAATGAAAACATTGATACAAAATTTTTAGAAGAATTGCTACAAAGTTATTCTTTTGAATTAGTTGATTTTGTTTATAAACCTGGTCAATATGCGTTACGTGGTGCTATAATAGATGTTTTTTCATATTCTTCTGAATATCCGTATAGAATTGAGTTTGAAGATGATGAAGTAAAATCTTTACGTGTATTTAACATAGATAGTCAAGAAAGTTTAAAATTTTTAGAAAAAATTCAAATCACACCAAATTTAATAAACAACTTTAATGAAAACATGACTGCATCAATAATAGATTATTATACAGATAATGATGTAGTAATAACATACGATACTTTATATTTCGACGAAAAACTTATTAATATTAAATCTAATCAATTCATTAACGAAAATGATGATAATAAAACTACACCACTATTTGGTTTTAAAGAAATTATTACTCAATTAGAGCAAAAAGTTTGGATAGAGTATGGCTATTCTATTAAACAAGAAGGAAAAACATACAAGTTTAACACATATCAACAACCAGCATTTAACAAAAACTTCGATATATTAAAAGATGATATTATTGACAAAACAGAAGAAAATTATAAAGTGTATATACTTGTAGAGCACGAACTTCAAAAAGAGCGACTTGCTGATATTCTTAATGAAATGGGAATATATAATTATGTTACTTTTTTGCCATACACACTATCACAAGGTTTTGTTGATTCTGATTTAAAAATTGCATACTATACAGAACATCAAATATTTAATCGTTTTTACAAACATAAAGTTAGAGACAGATTTTTGCAATCGGAAGCTATAACTTTTCAAGAATTTAACTCACTAAAACCAGGTGATTACGTAGTACATATAGATCATGGTATAGGCATATTCGGAGGATTAGAAAAAATAGAAATAAATGGTAAATGGCAAGAACAAATAAAAATTGTTTTTAAAGATCAGGCATGTGTTTACATGTCAGTTCACAACTTGCATAAAATTTCGAAATACAAAGGAAGCGACGGCATACCACCTAAGCTTAGCAAATTGGGTTCGGGTGCATGGCAAAAATTAAAACATAGTGCCAAACAAAAAGTTAAAGACATTGCTCGTGATTTGATAAAAATTTATGCAGAAAGATTGCAAACTAAAGGTTTTTCATATTCGCCCGACACATATTTACAAGAAGAACTCGAAGCATCGTTCTTTTACGAAGATACTCCCGATCAGGCAAAAGCCACAAATGCTGTTAAAGCCGACATGGAAAGAGATGTTCCGATGGATAGGTTGATTTGTGGTGATGTTGGATTCGGTAAAACGGAAATAGCTATTAGAGCCGCTTTTAAAGCAGTTGCTGATAATAAACAAGTTGCTGTACTTGTTCCTACAACAATACTTGCATTACAACATTATCTTACTTTCAAAGAACGGTTAGAAAAATTTCCTTGTACGGTTGAGTTTATATCGCGTTTAAAGCCGGCAAAACAAACTAAAGAAATCATCGAAAAATTAAAAAAAGGAGAAATTGATATAATAATAGGAACTCATAAATTATTAAGTAAAGAAGTAGAATTTAAAGGTTTAGGCTTGTTGATTATAGATGAAGAGCAAAAATTGGGCGTAGCTGCAAAAGAACACATACGCAAGCTAAAAACCAGCATCGACACTTTAACTTTGAGTGCTACACCTATTCCACGAACTTTACAGTTTTCGTTAATGGGAGCCCGCGATTTTTCTGTTATTCAAACTCCTCCACCAAACCGTCAAGCTATTGTAACTGAAATACATACTTATGATAAAGAAATAATCAAAACAGCTATTGATTTTGAAATAAATCGTGGTGGACAAGTTTTTTTCATTCACAACAAAATAGACACTTTACACGAAATAAAAAACTTAATTCATAAGTTATGTCCCGAAGTTAGTGTTATAGTGGGTCACGGAAAAATGAAACCAATTGAATTGGAAGAAGTAATTATTAGTTTTATGCAAGGAAAAAGTGATGTACTAGTATCAACTACTATAATTGAAAACGGAATTGATATACCTAATGCAAACACTATAATAATTAACAATGGAAACATGTTTGGTTTAAGCGACCTACATCAGCTGCGTGGGAGAGTAGGACGAACAAACAGAAAGGCATACTGCTACATTCTCACGCCCCCATTTGACAGTTTACCTACAGAAGCTAGAAAAAGACTTAAAGCAATAGAAGAATACAACGATTTAGGAAGTGGCTTTTACATTGCCCTGCAAGATCTTGAGAATAGAGGGGCAGGAAACTTATTAGGAGCAGAACAAAGCGGATTTATCGCAGAAATGGGATTCGATACCTATCAAAAAATTTTACAGGAAGCAATACAAGAACTTTACGATGAAAATAATATTCAACTTACCGAAAGCACAAAAGCCGAAAAAACACTAATAAAAACAGATTGCACATTTGAAAGCGATTTACAATTATACATCCCAGAATATTACGTAGAAAACATTGCTGAACGCATAAGGTTGTACAAAGAACTAGACCAAATTGAAAACGAAGAAGAATTAGAAAAATTTACAAAAAAATTAGCAGACAAGTTCGGTAAAATTCCAGAAGAAGTTTTAGGCTTGTTTGATGTTATTCGACTACGATGGATCGCTCAATCGTTAGGATTTGAAAAAATAAACTTGAAGATGAACAAACTGAATTGCTATTTTATTTCAAATAAACAATCGGCATTTTACGAATCTTCAACCTTTAAAAATATACTTGCTTATTTGCAACAAAACTACAAAGTTATAAGTTTAAAAGAACAAAACAATCGCCTGTTTTTACAATTCGACAAAGTTAATTCTCTCGAAAAAGCAATATTGTTTTTAGAAGATGTTAATGCTAACATTAAATAGGAGAAGTTTTTTAGTATTTTTGTAGGTAATTGTTAAACAATAATGTATTTTTAAACATTTAATAAACTTAAATAAAGAACAAAAAAATGGCGACTATACTTGTAATAGACGACGAGAAGAGCATACGAAACACTTTAAAAGATATCCTTGAACACGAAAGTTATAATGTAGAATTGGCTGAAAACGGAATTCAAGCACTTCAAATTATAAAAGACAAAAGCATTGATGCCGTTTTATGCGATATAAAAATGCCACAGATTGACGGTATGGAAGTATTAACACAAATAATGGAAATAAATTCATCTCTTCCAACAATCATGATAACTGGCCATGGCGACATTGAAACTGCAGTAGAAGCAATAAAAAAAGGAGCGTTTGACTTTTTACAAAAACCATTAGATTTAAATCGAACATTGGTATCAATAAGAAATGCCTTAGACAAGAAAAACCTTGTATCAGAAACAAAAAAATTGAGAAAGCAATTATACTCAAAGTATGAGATGATTGGTAACTCAAAAGGCATTCAACAAGTACGTGAGATGATAAATAAAATAGCTTCTACAGATGCACGCGTTCTTATTACTGGCGAAAACGGAACTGGTAAAGAGTTAGTAGCACATCTTATTCATGAAAAAAGCTTGAGAGCAATTGGACCATTTGTTGAAGTTAATTGTGCTGCTATACCAACAGAGCTTATAGAAAGCGAACTTTTCGGTCATGAAAAAGGTTCGTTTACTTCGGCAATCAAGCAACGCATTGGCAAATTCGAACAAGCAAATGGCGGTACACTTTTTCTCGATGAAATAGGCGATATGAGCCTTGCAGCTCAAGCAAAAGTGCTAAGAGCATTGCAAGAATATAAAATTACACGAGTAGGCGGCGAAAAAGACATTCCTATAAACGTTAGAATTATTGCCGCTACAAATAAAAATTTAAATCAAGAAATCGATAAAAACAAT
>JBBIKO010000094.1:3453-7123 GCA_037445415.1 Bacteroidota bacterium | reverse complement strand
CAGCCAGTCATAATCCAGAAGAGTGGAATGCTCTTAAATTGTTAAATTACAAAGGAGAATTTTTATCAGACGAAGATGGAAAGCAAATTTTTAACCTAAGTAATAATTATAAATTTTGTTATGCTTCTGTAAATAAGCTCGGAAACATAAT
Organism: Bacteroidota bacterium; assembly: GCA_037445415.1. Classification (GTDB taxonomy): domain Bacteria; phylum Bacteroidota; class Bacteroidia; order Bacteroidales; family GWA2-32-17; genus Ch61. The sequence continues at coordinate 6,972 of JBBIKO010000094.1, read as the reverse complement.
AAACAAAAATTATTTATCTACACACATCGAAAAAATTTTAAAATTACCACTAGTTAAAAAAGATAATATTGCTAAAAGTAACTTGAAAATAGTTGTTGATGGAATAAATTCAATAGGAGCAATTGCAGTTCCAAAACTGTTAAAATCGCTAGGTGTAAACGATATTATTGTAATAAATGATGAAACTAATGGCCGCTTTAGTCATAATCCAGAACCATTAGAAGAACATTTAGCTGAAATTAAACTAAAAGTTAAAGAAGAAAAAGCCCATTTAGGTATTGTTGTAGATCCAGATGTTGACAGATTAGCTCTTATTTGTGAAGATGGAAGTATGTTTGGCGAAGAGTACACTCTTGTTGTAGTAGCAGATTATGTATTAAAACACAATAAGGGCAGAAGTGTTGTAACCAATCTTAGCTCAACTAGTGCAATAAATTACGTTGCACAAATACATAATAGCCCTTGCTACCGCTCGGCAGTAGGCGAAGTTAATGTAATAAAATTGATGAAAGAAACAAATGCAGTAATTGGCGGAGAAGGCAATGGTGGAATTATTTATCCAGAACTACATTTTGGAAGAGACGCTCTTGTTGGGATAGCATTGTTTTTATCGTATTTTTCGCAATTAAAAATAAATATGTCGGAACTTAGAAAAAAATATCCCGATTATTATATGATTAAACACAAAGTAATATTGAATAATACAAAAGATTTTGAACAAATAAAAGAAAAACTTAAAAATAATATTAAATATAAATCAGTAAACGAAATAGATGGGATATGGCTTAATCTCGAAAATGCATGGATTCATTGTCGTTTATCAAATACCGAGCCAATAATTCGTATTTATATTGAAGCAAACACAAAAGAACAAGCAATAACTATACTAAAAAATGTTCAACAAATTATTGAATAAATATGAAAGCTTTATTTTTTACACTAATAAGCTTTATACTGATACTTTCCTGTAATGAAAGCAAAAAAGACTATATTACAATAAAAGGAATGGCTCAGGGTGGAACATTTTGTATTAAATATGAGCCCATCCCTGATACTATCCCCGTAAGAGAAATTTACAAAATTTTAAATGAAATAAATTCAACTCTTTCGCTTTACGATACAAATTCAATTATTTGTCGCGTAAATAAAAATGATACCGCGATTGAATTAAATCGGTTTTTTATTGAAATTTATCGCGAAGCATATAAAGTATTTCAACAAACTGATGGAATTTTCGATATTACAGTTGCACCACTTGTTGAGCACTGGGGATTTATTCCTAAACAAACTACAACAAACACAAAAGCAATAGACAGTTTGCTTATGCTTATTGGTATGGATAAAATTCATTTGAAAAATAAAAAAATTATTAAAAATAATCCTAACATAAGAATTGATATGAATGGAATAGCACAAGGTTTTACAGTTGACAAACTTTCGATGTATCTTGAATCGAAAAATATAAAAAATTATATGATAGAAGTTGGAGGCGAAGTTAAAGTAAAAGGGAAAAATCATAAAGGCGAATTCTGGAAAGTTGGAATAGATAAACCTATTGAGAATAGTAACGAGTTTAACCGTCAACTACAAACAATTTTACCAATTACAGATATTTCACTTGCGACAAGTGGAAGTTATAGAAAATTTATTGAAAAAGATGGAATTAAATATTCGCATACAATCAATCCTAAAACTGGTTTACCAACATATCATCGTTTATTAAGTGTAACAATATTACATTCTTCATGCACATACGCCGATGCCCTGGCAACTGCAATTATGGTAATGGGATTAGAATCGGGAAAACGATTTGTTAAGGGAAACAATATTAGTGCATACTTTATTTATAATGACGAAAACGGAAATATGCAAACATGGGCAACTAAAGATATTGAAAATCAATTAAAACCAATTCAATAATAATATGAAAACTACAAATTTATTAGTGTTTACTTTGATAATTGCTTTTAATAGTTTTGGACAATTTCTTCCTGAAAGTGTTCCCGACTCATTTTTTTATTATTTTAAAACAAAAGGAGTAGAACAGGCAGTACAATATATTTTTAGAACAAATAAGTATTTAGGGCAAAATCCAGAAGTTGTTAATACTTTAAAAGCTAAATTTGATAAAGCATTGCCAATTATAGGTACATTTTATCGCTACGAAAAATATCTTGATAAAAGAGTTGGAAATACTTTTGCACAAGTAGGATATTTGATGATTTTCGACCGCCAACCCATAAAAATTATATTTACTTTGTATAAACCTAAAGATAATTGGCAAGTTCAAGATTTGCGTTTCGATGATAAAATGGATGATGTTATAAAAGAGTTAGAAAATCAAATTAAATAATTTTTATAAATATATTAATATTTTCATTCACGAAAAAAATATTATATTTGTAAACTTAATTCTATTTTTTTATTATGGAATATATAAAATTTGATAAAACACAGCTAATTAACCTTGAATATTCTTTTAAGCGAGAAATATTAAGGTCAAATAGAGCTGGCTCATACGCATATACAACTTTAATTTGTTGTAATACTCGTAAGTACCATGGTTTACTTGCATGCCCTTTAGAATATCTCGACGGAGGAACACATTTATTACTTTCAGCTCTTGACGAAACTATTATACAACACAATGCTTCATTTAATCTTGGAATACACCGATATAAAGGAGGATTTTATGACCCCAAAGGTCACAAGTACATTCGTGATTTTAGCTTAGAGCCAAATATGAATATAATATACAGAGTTGGTGGGGTAGTTTTAAAAAAGGAAATAATACTTGTTACAACAGAAGAAAGAATTTTAATAAGATATACACTTATTGATGCTCATTCGCCAACAAAAATACGATTTAAACCATTTTTAGCTTTTAGAAACATCCATAGCTTGTCAAAGGCAAATCTTAATATAAATAGTAAATACACCGAAGTAGACAACGGTATAAAAATTAGGTTATATAATGGTTATCCATATTTATTTTTACAATTTTCGAAAAAAGTTGAGTATGTTCATGTCCCAGACTGGTATTACAATATAGAATACTTCGAAGAGAAAGAACGCGGATATGATTGTTTAGAAGATTTATTTGTTCCAGGATATTTTGAGATGCCAATAAAAAAAGGCGAAGTTATTGTTTTTTCTGCTGGTACTTTACCTACTAAAACTCGATCTCTTAATAAACAGTTCGACAAAGAAATAAAAAAGCGAATTAAACGTAACAATTTCGAAAGTTGCTTAATAAACGCAGCTCAACAATTTTTTATATATAAAGATAAAAATCATGTAGAAGTTTTAGCCGGATTTCCTTGGTTTGGAACATGGGGAAGAGATACTTTTATTTCTTTACCTGGTCTAACTTTATCGCAAAACAAATTAAACGATTTTAAGGCAGTACTTCAAACTATGGTGGGGCGTATGAAAGGACCTTTTTTCCCAAACACGGGTGCAGGAGAATATGCTGCTTATAATAGTTTTGATGCTCCATTATGGTTTGTTTGGGCTCTA
>JBBIKO010000094.1:0-3443 GCA_037445415.1 Bacteroidota bacterium | reverse complement strand
TTGCAAGATGTTATAAACAAGCATGGAAAGAATTCGGAAAAGTTATTAAAAAAATACTGACTTCGTTTAGAGAAGGCACCGATTTTGACATTAAAATGCACGAAAACGGATTATTGTGGCAAGGAGCACAAGGCATGGCTTTAACGTGGATGGATGCAATAGTAGAAGGCAAACCTGTTACACCAAGAATAGGATTCGCTGTTGAAATAAACGCATTATGGTATAACGCTATAATGTTTAGTCTTACATTAGCAAAAATATCACGTGACAAAAAATTTTTATTAGATTGGTTAGAAATACCAGAAATAATTGAAAAAAACTTTGTTGAAGTATTTTACGATTCGCAAAAAGGATATCTTGCCGATGTTGTTACATATGAATATAAAGATTGGAGTGTTCGTCCCAATCAAATATTTGCTACATCTTTGCCTTATAGTCCAATTAAAGACTTACAAATAAAACGTAGTATTTTAGAAATAGTTCAAAAAGAATTGCTTACTCCAAAAGGGTTAAGAAGCTTATCTCCAAATCATCCAGACTATAAACCACATTACTATGGCAATCAAGCTGAACGAGATTTAGCGTACCACCAGGGAACAGTTTGGGCATGGTTGCTTGGTGCATATTCAGAAGGAATGTTTAGAATATATGGAAAATCGGCACTCTCTATTATAGAACGCATATACGAAGGATTTGAAGAGGATATGATTGTTCACGGTATAGGAACAATTAGCGAAATATACGATGGAGATCCGCCACATTATCCAAACGGAACGGTTTCGCAAGCATGGAGTGTTGCAGAATTATTAAGAATAAAAATGATGATAGATCAATTCAAAGAAGAATAATTACAAATACACTTTCACCATGAGAATATTGATGTTTGGTTGGGAATTTCCCCCACATATTACAGGAGGTCTCGGAACAGCTTGTTATGGTATAGTTAAGGCTTTAGCTAAGCAAAAAGTAAATGTTGTTTTTGTTGTGCCACGTCTTTTTGGCGGTGAAGATCACAAAACAGCATTTTTAATCAATGCTAGCGATGTAGAAATTAATGAGCGGAATTTTAATTATGAAGAATACTGGAATAACGTTAAATATTATGAAATTGGAAGTAGTTTAATCCCTTATGTCGGACCCGAAGATTTTCTGAAATTAATTAGCGAACAAAATTTAGTTAGTACTTTTTTTGATGAAAAAGTATTTAGAGCAAAATATCAATTTTCAGGGAAATATGGCGAGAATCTTTATGACGAAGTTAGTAGATATGCTTTAATAGCTTCCGCATTAGCTAAAGAGCACCATCACGATGTTATTCATGCCCACGATTGGTTAACATATCCTGCCGGAATGACTGCAAAAAAAACATCAGGCAAACCATTAGTTGTTCACGTTCATGCAACAGAATTCGATCGCAGCGGAGATAATATTAATCAATATGTTTACAATTTCGAACGAAAAGGGATGGAAGCAGCTGATAGGGTTGTTACAGTAAGCCATTTAACACGCAAATATGTAATAGAACGATATGGTATTCCTGCCGATAAAGTTTTTACAGTACATAATGCAGTAGAACATGTTGATTATGATAATATAGTTCAAAATAAAGGTTTTTCAGAGAAACTGGTTACATTTTTAGGACGTATTACATTTCAAAAAGGACCAGATTATTTTGTTGAAGCAGCATACAAAGTTTTCAGAAAAGATCCAAATATTCGTTTTGTAATGGCTGGAAGCGGAGATATGCTTCCGCGAATGATACGTCGTGTAGCATATTATAGAATGGGACATAAGTTTCAATTCGCAGGATTTTTAAAAGGCGAGGAAGTCTATCGTTTGTTTAATATTAGTGATGTTTATGTTATGCCATCTGTTTCAGAACCATTTGGAATATCGCCATTAGAAGCAATGAGGTCAAATGTCCCGGTTATTATTTCGAAACAAAGTGGTGTATCAGAAATTTTAAATTATGCTATAAAAGTAAATTTCTGGGATATAGATGCATTAGCCGATGCAATTTATGCACTTACTCATTATGACGGAATATCAAGAATGTTTAAACGACATGGACGACAGGAAGTTGAAAATCTTAAATGGGATAATAGTGCAAAAAAACTAATAGAAATATATCAATCTTTAATATAAATATAAACACTAGTAAAACATGAGAGCAATTTGTTTTTATTTCCAAGTACATCAACCATTTCGTTTAAGGCGATATCGTTTTTTTGACATTGGCAACAATCATTATTATTTCGATGATTTTGCAAACAGTAACATTATGCGTAAAGTTGCTGAAAAATGTTATTTACCAACAAATCAACTAATGTATGAGTTAATTCAAGAATATGGTACTCGTTTTAAAATAGCTTATTCTATTAGTGGTATCGCTCTCGATCAATTTGAAATGTATGCTCCCGATGTTCTCGAAAGCTTCCAACGACTTGTTAAGACTGGATGTGTTGAAATTTTAGGCGAAACATATTCGCATAGTTTGTGTGCTTTAAGAGAAAAAGAGGAATTTTTTAATCAAGTACGTTTACATTCTGAAAAAGTTGAACAACTTTTTGGGAAAAAACCTACAATTTTTAGAAATACTGAATTGATTTATAGCGATAACATAGGAGAAATGGTGGATGAGTTAGGATTTAAAGGGATGCTAACCGAAGGAGCAAAACATATTCTTGGATGGAAATCGCCTAATTTTATTTATTGCAGCGCTACTCAACCAAAATTAAAGTTATTATTAAAAAACTTCCGTTTAAGCGACGATATTGCTTTTCGTTTTTCGAATAGAGGATGGTCTGAATGGCCATTAACTACTGAAAAATATGTTGCATGGCTTAATGCTATAGTTCAAGACCAAGAAATTGTTAATTTGTTTATGGATTACGAAACATTTGGCGAGCATCAATGGGCAGATACTGGCATTTTTGAATTTATGAGATACTTGCCAAAAACAGTTTTTGCAAATTCAAATTATCAATTTGTTACTCCAAGCGAAGCCACTGAATTACTAACTCCTGTTGCACAATACATATACCTTACCCAATTTCTTGGGCCGATGAAGAAAGAGATCTTACTGCTTGGCTTGGTAATGATCTGCAAGACGATGCTTTTAACCATTTATACAAACTATATCATAAAGTTAAACAATGTAATAACCAACAAATTCAGAAAGACTGGTTATACTTGCAAACAAGCGACCATTTTTATTACATGTGTACTAAATGGTTTAGCGATGGCGATGTACATAAGTATTTTAATCATTATGATACACCTTACGAAGCTTATATTAATTATATGAATGTTTTAAGCGATTTTGAAATTAGGCTTAATCAAATAACAGGCTCAGATTCTATTGTAATAAAGCCAAAAGAACCTGAAAAAACAAAATTCAAACCATCTATTATTATTCAGCCGGGAACTGAGCTAATTTATCC
>JBBIKO010000093.1:0-7148 GCA_037445415.1 Bacteroidota bacterium | reverse complement strand
TGAAACATTTGTTTATACAGCTATGATAAACCACTTTGGTGTTGATAAGTTCAAAGAATTAGGAACAAAAGACTCCAGAGGGTCAAAAGTGTTTTCTATTTCAGGAGATACTCCTATTCCAGGAATATACGAGCTTGAACTAGGAATGACAGTTGAAGAATTTGTTAAAGAATTTGGAGATGGAGATACAAAAGCTGTTCAAGTAGGAGGAGCTTCGGGACATTGTGTGCCACGTAAAAAATTCAGCGATACAATTATTGGTTTTGAGGGAATACCTACTGGTGGTTCGATGATGATTTTTAATAGTAGTCGTTCAATGTATAATGTTTTAAAAGATTATCTTGAGTTTTTTACAGAAGAATCTTGCGGACAATGCGCTCCATGCCGTGTTGGTTGTCAACAATTACTAAAAGGAATAGAAGTTGTTAAAAGAGGCGAAAAACCAGCTTCTTATCTCGAGGAATTAAAAAAACTATCACAAAGCATGAGAATTGCTGCAAAATGCGGTTTGGGTCAATCGGTTGCTAATCCGTTTATCTCTATTGTCGATAATTTTAAAGAAGAAATTATTTACTAATCATAAATAAAAAGGAGAAAGAAAAATGAGTAACTATATAGTAAACTTAAAAATAAACAACATACCAGTTTCAGTTCCAGAAGGAACAACTATTTTAGAAGCTGCAAAAAAATTAAATTTCCGTATTCCCACATTATGTTACCACGAAGATTTAAGTGTTGCTGGAAACTGTCGTGCTTGTGTAGTAGAACAAGTTGGAGTACGATTATTGCAGGCTTCATGCGCTGTTCCTGTATCAGAAGGTATGGAAATACTAACAAATAGTAATAAAGTACGTCAAGCACGCAAACACATTATTGAACTATTGCTTTCAGAACATCGTGCCGATTGTACAGAATGTTATAAAAATGGGAACTGCGAATTACAAACCTTAGCGCATGAATATGGTGTAAATCAGCATTTGTTTATCGATTTAGCACGAAAAAGAAATTATACAATAGATCGTAGCTCTCCATCAATTATTAAAGATGATAGCCGTTGTATTCGTTGCCAACGTTGTGTACGTACTTGCGATGAGTTACAAGGCGTATCTGCTCTTGCAGTAGCATACAAAGGCGACCATCAAAAAATATCTACCTTTTTCGAACATCCTTTATTTGAAGTTGTATGTACTAATTGTGGTCAATGTGTTAATCGTTGTCCTACTGGTGCACTAATCGAAAAAACATACATCGAAGAGGTATGGGATGCTATTAACGATCCTACAAAGCATGTAGTTGTTCAAACTGCTCCAGCTGTTCGTATTGGATTAGGTGAAGTACTAGGATTTGACCCAGGAGAAAGAGTAACAGGGAAAATGGTAACAGCACTTAAACTATTAGGTTTCGATTCAGTGCTTGATACCGATTTTACTGCCGACTTGACAATTATGGAAGAAGGAACAGAATTACTTACACGTCTCAAAAAGGCTTTGGTTGATAAAGAAAAAGTTGCTCTTCCAATGATGACTTCTTGTTCACCTGGATGGATTAAATTTCAAGAACACTTATTCCCTAATTTATTAGAAAACTTGTCAACATGTAAGTCGCCACAACAAATGTTTGGAGCATTAGCTAAAACATACTATGCACAAAAGAAGGGCTTAAATCCTAAAGATGTTGTTTCTGTTTCTATAATGCCATGTACAGCAAAAAAATTTGAAGCTGATCGCCCAGAAATGCGTTCAAGCGGGTACAAAGATGTTGATTATGTAATTACTACTCGCGAATTGGGGATGATGATTAAACAAGCTGGTATTGATTTTATGAAGTTACCCGATAGCACTTATGACAGTATCATGGGAGAATCTACTGGTGCAGCTGTAATTTTTGGTGCTACAGGTGGTGTAATGGAAGCTGCACTTCGTACAGCATACGAAATAGTTACAGGTCGTGAAGTGCCTTTCCGCAATATTAATATAACACCAGTTCGCGGTTTTGATGGAATTCGTGAAGCTACAATAAAAATTGAAGGTTGTTTGCCAGAATGGAGTTTTCTTGAAGGAGTAGAACTTAAAGTTGCTATAGCTCACGGATTAGCTAATGCTAAAAAACTTATGCAGGCCGTTAACGATGGAACTTTGTTCTATCATTTTATAGAAGTGATGGCATGTCCAGGTGGTTGCTTGGGTGGTGGAGGTCAACCTATACCAACTAATTTAGGAATTCGTAAAAAACGTGCCGAAGCAATTTATGCAGAAGATGAGTCAATGTCAATTCGAAAATCGCACGAAAATCCAGAGGTGCACGTAATTTATCAAAATTTTCTTGGGAAACCACTTAGTCATAAATCACACGAATTACTTCATACGCATTATAAACCAAGAAAACGTTATTAAAATAATTGTTCAATAATAAAAAGGAGGCTGTCAGTTTTTTTTGACAGCTTTTTTTATATATCAATTACCCAAGCGCCATCTGTGGAGACATCATGAGTTTTGACTAATGAATACTTTAGTTGGTTTTTCCAAATTTTAACTTTGTTTTTAGGACAAGAGCTATCAAAAACAATATATTTTGCTTTTACTTTATTTACAAGGTTTTCGAGGTTTATTTTTGCCTTACTTTGTAATATTATCAAATCTACATCAATTTTTTCTGTATTTTCTGGTAAATTATAAAATGTATTGTCGTTTATTACAAGAATTTTAAAGTTGTAAAATTTGTAAAAATTTTTATAAAACCATACATTTGGATTTTCTACTGTAATAAGATTTGTTAAAAATAACTGTGAACCTACATTTTGAAATAATAAAGTTTTTTCTTTTTTTAAACCCAGTTCAATCCAATTTCCTTTTGTTAACTTAAGTTCTTTATTTTTGAGCTTTTCATCGACAAATAGAATATTATCTTTACCGTCAATTATGTTTATTACTGATCTGCCTGGAATATTATACACTATTATTTTTCTTTGATTAACTATTTTGTATTCTCTAAAAATAAGAATAACCAAAATTATAAAAACGAATATCAACGAATATCTTAGGTAAGATATTTTCTTATCAACAAAATATTGAGTTAGTAGTATTAGTATTGCATACAAAAATATCATAATTGTAATATTTAGGTATATTCCATCTAAAACAGATAATGGTAAGTCTTCTATAGTAAACACTAATTTATTCATAAAACTCACCAAGTATTTGAGAATAATAGATAAGTAATCAAAAATAATAGGTATCCACGAAAAAGAAATTAAGAAGACGGCTACATAAATAATTACTGAAACCAGCGGAACTAAAATCAAACCAGATAAAAGAAAATATAATGGGAATTGATGAAAATAATAAAGCGATAAAGGAGTTGTTATTATTTGTGCTGCTAATGTTACGCAAAATAAAGACCATACAGCATCTATAATTTTATTTTTCGAATACCATAAACTTTTTAGTTTAGGTTGAAGGTAAACAATTCCAAATACTGCTGCATACGACAACTGAAATCCTATATCGAATAACATCAATGGATTTATTACTAATAACATAAAAGCAGAAGCAGATATAGTGTTGTAAATGTTTGTATTGCGGTTAAATAAATTTGCAATAATAATGAAACTAAACATTGCAGTTGCTCTTAAAACAGAAGGCGATAAACCTGTTATAAATGCATAAAACCACAAAATAGCTAATGAAATAAGTAAAAATATCCATCGAATAAATTTCCTCTTAGCAAATAATGAAAAAATAAAATGAAGAATTAAATAAACAACTCCTACTTGGAAACCACTAACAGCTAAAATATGAATAGCTCCTGCCGAGGAATATGCCTGTTTCAACTCTGCATCTATTTCATTATGATAACCCAAAATTGTTGCAGATGTAACTGCAAATACATCGTCGGGCAAATTCATTTTTTTAATTATAGACAATAAAAAATCTCTGGTTTTTTCGGCATAACGAACAACAAAGAAATTGCTTTTGCTTTCTGCAATTTTTACCCATTCGTTTGCTCTAACAAATGCATTTGACGAAATTAAATGAAATGCTAAATATTGTTTATAGTCAAATTCGTTAGGATTCATTAAATTTTTTGGTTCATTAAATTTAGAGTTTAACAATAGCCAATCGCCAGTATTCAATTTAATAGATTCCGAATCTTTATCAAAAAACACAAGAGTTTTCCCATCAGATTTTATCCATTTATTTGATGTTCTTATAGCTTTAATTTCTAATTCGGCTTTAACAAATTTGTCTTTTATTTCTGTTTTTTTTGTTACAATGCCACAAACAAGACCTTTTTCTTTTAAATGATAGATTTCGCTATATTTAGGGTAAACAATTGACGCCAAAAAATAACCTAACAAAACTAAAAAAATATTTAAACCAAAACCCCACCAAAGTTCTTTTCCTAAGTAATTTTTTAAAATAAAATTGATTATAAGAAGTGCTATTAGTAAAACACAAATTATAATTAATGTTAAAATACTTAAGTTGTATGTAATAAATTTAAATAATAATATACCTGCAATGTATGGTAATACTATGCGTACAAAAGGCTTGTCACTGTAATAATTGTATAAAAAAAACATATCATGGAGCTATTCTTTTTAGCCCACTTCTTTCAATATTACTCCGATTTAAACTTCTATCGTACATGTAAAAAACAACATCACAACTATCAAAAGCTAATGGTATATTAAAGTCTAAATTAACCTTAATAGTGCATTGTAAAACCTTGTTTATTCCTTTTGGCTCAATGTATTTTGTACGGAAATAAAAAGGAGTAGCAAGTAGTATTGGAACCATTTGACCATCTTGTTTTTTGTATAAATCAATATATAAATTGTAATAATATTTCGAACCTTGGTTATATGGTGCAACAGTATCGCTTTCTTTTAAACCAATATCTCCATTTCCGTCGGTCAAATGAAAAATTAATGTTGCTCTTCGTATGTTATTTCCCAAAATATCAAATGTATCTTTTACAGGTAAATCTAAAAATATAATTTTCGGTGTTTCTGGTATTTTTTCTGGCTTTTTGCATTGAATAAAAATAAATGATAGAATAATAAACTGAATAATAGTGAATGTATTTATTTCTTTTTTTGACATTTACAAATGTAAATCTCATGCAAAGATAATATTTTTTGCTTAATATTGTTCTTTTTCGTTAGGAAAATCTAAATTTTTAACATCTTTAATATATTGCATAACAGATTGTTTTATTTCTTCATATAGATTGTGATAACGGCGAAGAAATCGTGGTGAAAATTCTGTAGTTAGTCCAAGCATATCGTGCAATACCAACACTTGTCCATCAACATATTTGCCAGCACCTATGCCTATAACAGGCATTTTAACGCTTTTAGAAACTTTTTCTGCTAATGATGCTGGTATTTTTTCTAAAACAACAGAGAAACATCCTAATTCGTCTAAAATTATTGCGTCTTTCAACAACTTTTCGGCTTCTTTTTTTTCGCGAGCGCGAACAACATAAGTGCCAAATTTATGAATGCTCTGCGGAGTTAAACCTAAATGACCCATTACAGGTATTCCTGCAGATAAAATTCTCTGTATGCTTTCTTTTATTTCTTCGCCACCTTCTAATTTTACAGCAGAAGCTCCTGTTTCTTTCATAATTCTTATTGCCGAATTGAGAGCTTCTTTCGAATTTCCTTGGTATGTTCCAAATGGTAAATCAACCACAACCAATGCTCTTTTTACAGCTCTTACTACCGATGCCCCGTGATAAATCATTTCGTCGAGAGTAATGGGTAAAGTTGTATCGTATCCTGCCATGACATTAGAAGCAGAATCGCCAACTAAAATTACGTCAATTCCAGCATGATCGAGTATTTTAGCCATTGAATAATCGTATGCTGTTAGCATTGATATTTTTTCGCCACGTAATTTCATTTCCGCTAAAACGTGGGTAGTAACTTTTTTTACAGTTGGATAATTCATCGAATAATATTTTGTATCTTTGATGCAAAGTTCTGTTTTTTTTATGAAAAGAATTATATTTTTTAGCATATTTTTAACGTTTTTATTGTTTTGGCAATGTAGCAACGAATTGGATGTTAATGACAAATGGAAAGATTATACTGTCGTTTACGGAATATTGAATCCTAAAGACACAACGCAAATTATCAGATTATCTAAATCATTTTTAGGCGTAGGTAATGCTTATCAAATGGCTCAAGTTGCCGATTCTATATATTACAACAAACCATTAACTGCTATTTTGGAAGAATGGGTTAATGGGAACTTAATTAAAACTATTAACTTAATAAAAGATTCTATCTTAGAACGCGATAGCGGACTTTTTGCTTTTCATAAAAACTATTATTACAAAACTAACGAAATATTGAATTCAAGTGCCACATATAAACTTATTGTTAATATTGACGGAAAAATTGTCAGTTCAGAAACAAAAATGATAGGAGATTTTCCTTTTATTACTGTCCCAAGTATGATTTCTTTTTCTACAACAAGCAACTTCAAATTCAGTTTTAGAACACCTTCTAATGCTAGAATATTTCAGGCTTATATGCATTTCTACTATTACGAAATTACTGCCACCGACACTGTAAAAAAGAGAATAGAAATTCCATTCGGAAAAAATATATCAAATTCTATTGAAGGCAATGAAATAGTAACTATTGAATATCCAGGTATTAAGTTTTATGGCGATGTTGCAGCTAAAATAAAAGATTCAGAACAAGTTATTAAAAGAGTAGCAGCCCAAAATGCTATTCAACTTATTGTTTATGCTGGCAGTAACGAAATGTATGCATATATGCAAGTAAGTGCACCAAGTACAAACCTTTCTATGGACAAACCAAGTTATAGTAACATACAAAATGGAATAGGATATACAAAACTCGACCAGCTAAGACAGTTAACCCAACGAACAATAGATTCATTAGCAGCGGGGCAATTTACAAAGCATCTAAAATTTTTAAATTATTCGAATTCTATTTACCTGTGGCAATACTTACCATAAACTGACATTTTACTAAATTATTCGCAAAGTTTCTGACATTTTTTCTGACTTCTTATCAAAGAAGACTAATGGCATTTTAATTGTTATTATTTAGAAAAAATTTTTTATGAAAAAAATTATAGGAATAGATTTAGGTACTACAAAATCAT
>JBBIKO010000092.1:1355-7205 GCA_037445415.1 Bacteroidota bacterium | reverse complement strand
TTCTTCACTAAAATCGTAATCTGTATTCGACCAGTATTTAGCTTTGGGTAATAGATTAGTATCAACAATATCGGCTATTTCTTCCAATTCTTTAACAATGCCCAGCAATTTGTATATTTCTCTTGCCATTTCAATATGAATATTTGCTTTATTAAGCTTTATCAGAAAGCGTGTTATTTCGTCGCGAATTATATTTACTTTTTTTTCTAAAAATTCAAGTTCAGATATTTTTTTCATATCTTTTTCCAAGAATGCTGGCAAAAGCTCTTCTACCATTTTTTTTACAATATTTGCCAAATGTAAGGTTTCTTTTTTCGCAAGAACAAGAGCTATTCCAGGCGATTCTAAACTTTGTTCTTTGATATATTTAGGTTTAAAAGGGTCTTCATCTTTTGAAGGGCGAATAATTTTTGAAAAATACTGATACATTAAATGTATAAATGGCAAACACAACAGTGTAACTATAAGATACATTATTGTATGAGCATTTGCAATAAGATGTGGCATAGAAACAGGTTTTCCATTATTAATATATTCAGATGCATAAATAACAAATTGAGAATAATTTGAAATCCAAAAAACAAACAGCAAAGCAACAAGCAAGCGATACAACAAATGAAATATTGCAATATTTTGTGCATCCTTGGGTTTTTGATTAGAAGCAATTAAAACGGGAACAGACGTACCAATATTTGAACCAATAAACAATGGAATTGCTGCATCGAGAGTTATCAATCCAGCACTACCAAGCATCATTAAAATTCCAATAAAAGCACTAGCACTTTGAGTAATAGCTGTAAATATAATACCTGTTAAAATGGCAGTAAAAGGATTATACATTTTCGATAAAATATTAGTAATACTTTCAAGATTTTTCAATTGCAATGCTTGTTCCGACATAATTAGTAATCCGAGGTATAAAAAACCAAGTCCAGATAAAACTTGACCAATCTGACGGAAACGAATATTTTGAGTTAAAAACGAAAAAATAAATCCAATAGCAATAAAATATAAAGCATAAGTATTTAATTTTAAAGCAATTATTTGCAATGTTATAGTTGTTCCTAAAGCTCCGCCAATAATAATACCTATGGTTTGTTTAAAGTTCATTAAGCGATTTTCAACCAGTCGCATCAAAAAAATGCTACTAGCAGAACTGCTTTGTAAAATAGTTGTAAGAAAAACACCAGCTATAACAGAATTACTTGTTTTGCTTGATAATCGTTGAATAAACTGACTTATTTTATGTTCGTTGAATCGTACAAAACCATCGCTCATAAAGTTAATTCCAAACAAAAACAATCCTAATCCGCCCAATATACTAAACAATAGCCAAATCCACCAACTTTTATCTCGAACAATTATAACATAATTTTCTACAATAACTCCTTTATTAGTTTCTTTTAGAATACTTACGTGATGTTCGCCTTTGTTTTCTTGATAATAGTAGCATATTTGACTTACAAATAGTTCTTTTCTAATTTTGTAGCTTGACTTAAGATTTGAAGAAATTAGATAAGCATTAGTTACCGAATCTTTCTGATTTATTGCCCAGCAAAAGTATTTGTTATCTGCTTCGATATATATGGTATCACAAGTATCAGCAAATGTTTTTAGAGTTATGATTAATAAAATTGGAATAATGCCAAATTTATACATAGTTAAATAAGTCCTAAGTCGAGTTTTGCTTCGTCACTCATCATGCTTTTATCCCAAGGTGGGTCGAAAACTATATTTAGTACAACAGATTTTACACCTTCAATATTTCTTGTTTTATCGAATATTTCTTTCAGTAAACTGTCAACCATTGGGCAATTTGGCGATGTAAGTGTCATTTTTATTTCAACATTAAAATCATCATCAATTATAACTTCGTAAATAAGACCTAAGTCATAAACATTAACAGGAATTTCGGGGTCGTAGATTGTTTTTAATACTTCAACAATTTTAATAGAGAGTTGATTCTTATCTAACATAAACCACTATTTATAAATTATACTTGGTTTTATAAGCAAGTGCATACATACGTATTTGCTTAATCATTGCAACTAATCCGTTTGAACGAGTTGGCGACAAGTGCGAAGCCAATCCTATTTTATCAATAAACCAAATATTGCTGTTGTAAATATCATTTGGAGTTTGTTCGGAAAACACACGCAACAATAATGCAATAATTCCTTTGGTTATAAGAGCGTCGCTATCGGCATAAAAATATAATTTTCCATCTATAAATTCTGCTGCTAACCAAACATGCGATTGACATCCTTCTATGAGATTTTCTGTTTTTTTGTATTTTTCATCTAATGGAGGTATGCCTTTAGCTAAATCGAGTAAGTAATTGTATTTTTCTACCCAGTCTTCTAATGATTGAAATTCTGCACAAATTTCCTTTTGAATATCATCAATTGTCTTCATTAATAAGTTTTTTAAGAAAACAATTCTTTTACTTTTTTTAAACATTCAATAAAATATTCAACTTCTTCTTTTGTATTGTAAAAAGCTAATGAAGCTCTTGCTGTGCCATCAATACCAAAGAATTTCATTAAAGGTTGTGTGCAATGATTACCTGTTCTAATGGCAATATCCATTTTATCGAGCATCATTCCTGTATCGAATGGGTGAATTTTATCTAAGATAAATGATATTATACTTGTTTTGTTATTAGAAGTTCCGATAATTTTTATTCCTTCTATTGATTGAATTTTGCTTAAAGCATAATTGTATAGTTCTTGTTCGTATTGTAAAATAGATTCTTTACTTAAGTCAGACAGGTATTTTAATGCAGCAGCTAAACCTATTGCTCCAATAAAATTAGTTGTTCCTGCTTCAAATTTAAAAGGCAAGATGTTGTAGGTAGTTTTTTCAAACGAAACAGTTTTAATCATGTCTCCACCACCTTTATATGGAGGTAATTTTTCTAACCAACGTTCTTTCCCATATAATATACCTATCCCAGTAGGTCCATAAATTTTATGTCCCGAAAAAACATAAAAATCGCAATCGAGGTCTTGTACATCTACATGTTGATGTTGAATACCTTGGGCTCCATCTATCATTACAGGAACATTATTAAGATGAGCAAAACGTATTAATTCCTTAATAGGATTTATAGTTCCCATGCTATTCGAAACGTGAGTTATAGCAATTAATTTTGTCTTATCTGTAATAATATTGGGTAAAGCATTTAAATCTATTTCACCACTATATGTAATTGGTATTACTTTTAATTTAGCGTTTTTTCTTTCACAAAGCATTTGCCAAGGAACAATATTGCTGTGATGTTCCATTAAACTAACAATAATTTCGTCGTTTTCACTAACAAATGCTTCACCAAATGAGAACGCTAAAAGGTTAATAGAATCGGTTGTTCCAGATGTAAATATTATTTCGTGATTATGCTTAGCATTAATAAAGTGTTTAATTGTATTTCGAGCCGATTCATACGCTTCTGTCATTTTCTCGCTCAGGTAATGAACGCCTCTATGAATATTACTATTGTATTTAGATAGATATTCTTCCATTGTGTCTATTACTAAACGAGGTTTTTGAGTTGTTGCAGCATTGTCGAGATATACTACAGGACGTTTGTATAAAGTTTGTTGAAGAATAGGGAAATCGTTTCTTACTTTATTTACATCGAACATAGGACTATAAATTTGTTTGCAATTTATAAAAAATAGCCGATGTAAAAAAAAACAATTATTTTTAAAACCTCAATTTAATTGTAATCTTTTATGTTTAAAAAGCTAATGAAAATACCGTTACCAGTAAGTATTTTATTAAGCATGTTTTTGGGAATTGTTGTTGGTTTGCTTTTTTTGTATTTTGAATGTAATAACTTTGCTATTAATTGGATTTCTCCTTTTGGCTCTATTTTTCTTAATTTACTGAAGCTAATTGCTGTTCCGCTAGTTTTTAGTTCTGTAGCTTGTGCAATTTTCGGAATAGAAAATATTAATTCTTTTTCAAAATTAGCTGGCAAAACTGTTTTTATGTATTTAATAACAACTATTTTGGCAATATGTTTAGGATTATTACTTGTAAACACTATAAAACCTGGACTTATTTTTACGGCAACAGAGAAAAACAAAATTGATATAGAGTTGTCTGAGAAAAAAATTGCTCAAAATACAGAAATTGAAACACATTCGCCTTTAGATATGCTCGTAAATATGATACCTGATAATATTATAGCTGCAACATCTGATAATTCTAAAATGTTACAAATAATTTTTATTGCTATTATGCTTGCTATTATTATATTATTACTTCCCCAAGAAAAAACAAACAAGGTGAAACAATTATTAGAACAAATAAATTATATTTTTGTGCATTCTATTGTTTTGATTATGAAAATAGCTCCGCTTGGAGTATTTGCTTTGATGGTGAATTTAGTTATTAGTTTTGGTGGTAAAATGGATATTATTAAAGCTCTTGGATTATATGCTATAACGGTAATTATAGGATTAGTAACTTTAACTTATATAATATACCCTTTAATGGTGCTGTTATTTGCAAAAGAAAGTCCAAAAAAATTTATAAAAGGTATTTTCCCTGCACAATTGATGGCTTTTTCGACAAGTTCGAGTGTGGCTACATTGCCGGTAACTATTCGTCAAGTAGAAAATGAATTGAAAGTTCCCAAAAAAATTAGTGGTTTTGTCTTACCACTTGGAATGACAATAAACATGGATGGAACAAGTTTATATCAGGCTGTAGCCATTGTTTTCATTGCTCAGTTTTTCGGGATAGAGCTTAGTTTTTCTAAACTAATTTTATTAGTATTACTTACCACTTTATCGTCTATTGGAACTCCAGGAATTCCTGGTGGAAGTGATGTTATGATTGTTTTTATTTTAACAACAATTGGAATACCAGCAGAGGGATTAGCCTTAATTATGGGGATAGACAGACCACTTGATATGTTAAGAACAGTTACAAACGTTTCTGGCGATTCAATGATTTGTTGTCTGTTGAAAAAGAATGTAAAAGTTGAATAATATTATCTGTACATGCAATAACCGCTATGCCCACTCAAAATATTTAAAAATATTTTCAAAAATTTGCTTTAATTCATTATCATCTCTAATTTCTATTTCACCTATCATTCGTTCGAAAGGAGCAATTAAAAAGAAAAAGTAGAGTATTTTTAATTCTTTATCTGTTTTAGCAAACTTTACTAAGTTTGAAATAAATTGATTTAATTGGTTTTTGCTTAAAAATTCAGGTTCAAGCTTTTTATAAATTTTTTCTTTTACTTTAGTTGTTAACTTGTGGTTTTCTTTTAAGAATTTTTCAAATTTCAATGTGTTATTGTAGTATGTATATAGCAACTTCAACAAATCTTTCCATACTTTATGGTTGTAAAAGTTATTCTTTTCTTTTTTAAATACGGGATAATTAGCTTTTAGATATTCAATTATTTTCATTAATTTTTCGGGGCGATAGTTCCAAAGTGCTGTGTTTAAAGGATACACAACTTCATTAATAATAATTGGAATTTCAAGTTGATTAAAATAATTGAATAAATCAGGAAATTCATAAATGTTTTGTTTTAAAGCACATATCTTAACGTTAAAAAAAGTATTTGCATGTTTTGTGTAGTCTTTAAAAAATAAAGTATTTGCAAAAACATTATCTCTGTTAGAATGTTTTCTTATCATTTCAAATGTTTCTTTGCTATATCCATCAATTGAAACACTTATATTGAATTTTAGCTTGTTGATAAAATTTTTAACGCTTTCGTTTATAATAGTAGCATTAGTATTAACAGAAATAATACAATTTTTATTCAAGTTGTAAATATCGTCCCATATATCAAAATATTCTTTTGTATAAAATGGCTCTCCA
>JBBIKO010000092.1:0-1306 GCA_037445415.1 Bacteroidota bacterium | reverse complement strand
TAATTGTTGGCTTTTACAACACACATTATACAATCAAGATTGCAGTTATTAATTAGTTGAAATTCTATTGATGTGGGAAGATTATTTTTAGAAATAGGCAAATAATCGTACCTACGAGCATAAACATTAGAAAAATTCTGATCTAACAACTTTTTCTTACAAACATTACATCCATAATTAAACTTTAATTTTTCGATGCTTTTTCTTAAATTTTTTATTGGTAAATCGTTCCAAATTTCTTTAATTGATTGCTCGTATTTCCCTAAAACAATATGTTTGTTAGCAAAACAAGGAAAAACGTTTCCTTTATGGTCGAAAAATAAAGAAGTATAAGGTGCATAGCAAAAGTGTTTCTTTTTTCTGTTTAAGCTGTAAAACAAATATGAGTATTTTAGTTTTATGTTTAGCATAATTTATGCTGCTAAGATAAGATATAATAATATTTTTACCTAATTCTAAGAATTATTTCATTTTTTTAATTTAATTTTGTAAAAAAATAAAATCATAAGCTTATGAAAAAAAATACTTATTTTATTATTATTCTTTTATTTAATTGGTTTTCAAACATTTTGTTAGCTCAAAATGTTTTATTAGAAGAAAATTTTGATTATTTAGCAGGAACACAATTAGTAGGAACTAACAACTGGACTGAGCAAGGTACAAGTGGTATTAATGTTTTAACAATACAATCTGGAAATTTATCTTATCCTTTTTATTTAAGCTCAAACATTGGCAATTATTTGCCATTAGCTAATACTGGACAAGATGCATACAAAGCTTTTACCAGTCAAACTTCTGGTTCAGTTTATTGTGCGTTTTTAATTAAAGTTACTTCTGCAAATACAGCTGGTGATTATTTTTTTGCATTTCAACCTTCACCAGGGAATACAAATTTTACAGGTCGTTTTTTTGTTAAAAGAGATGTTTCCAATAACTTAGCCTTCGGAATATCTAAAGGAACAGAAACTGCTATTTACACTAATTTCGATTATGCTTTAAATACAACGTATTTGATTGTGATAAAATATGAATTAGTCAGTGGTACTCAAAACGATATAATATCTGTATTTGTAAATCCAACATTACCTGGCAACGAACCTCAAACTCCGATAATCTCTACTACTGGCGGAACAACTAATGACCCTTCTGCAATTGCTTCTATTTTGCTTCGTCAAGGAACTGCAGCTAACGCTCCTACATTAGAAGTAGATGGTATTAGAGTTGCTACATCATGGGAAGAAGCTGTTAAATCTCCAAGCAACGAAGCAGAAATCCTTTCTTTCAACATTCCAAATCAAATTTCATC
>JBBIKO010000091.1:0-7212 GCA_037445415.1 Bacteroidota bacterium | reverse complement strand
TTCAATACATTGCAAAGAATATTTCCCTGGTAATAAGTAATCTATTTTTTTATTATTTGAAGAACTATCAGTCCATTTAAATACTGTTTGATTTTTTTCGTTAATTAACTCAAAAAGATAATTAACATTATTGTTTTCAGGCACAGTATAATTCAAATTAAGTGTTCCATAATCTTCATTTTCGTACGTTATAAAATCAATTGTATCATTAATAAAAGACTGTGAATAATACGATAAAAGAGATTTAAAATTCAATATTAACCTGTATTTTCGCCCATCTAAAATTTTTGTTTCAATTGAATATTTCAACATGTTTTGTTCAGGTTTAATGTTTATAGGAATTTTCTCGTAAATAGTATCTTTTATATGAATAAAAAGCAAGACATTATGATTTTCTACATTAGTAGGTTCTGAAAATATAATATTTAACTGATGTTTTGACGATATTGTTTGATTGTTGTTAACAGAAACTTTGTGCATGGGCTTTGTTATACTAGCAACTTTTGAACGTTTAGCTTCAAAAAAAAGGGTTTTGTTTTCTGTTATCAAATGTTCATTTAATAAGCTATCGTAACGCATATACTGAATTTGAACGTGAATAGTGTCTTTAGAATATTGAATAGAATCGGCAAAAAATAAATGTAAGCTGTCGTTTCTTGTATTACATTCTACTAGTAAAATGCGTGCAGATGAAGAAATTATTTGAGGCTTGAAATGTGATGTTCGATTAAATACAATTAATGCATAATAAGGTTTCTCTCGTTCAGTTTTTTTTATATATTGTTTTATTCTTTCTTCTTGAAAAGAAAATAAAAAAAGGCTATCTATATTCTTAGATAACGAAATATTTGTATCTAAAAAGGCTATTTTTTCAGAAGCAGGGTCAAAGCGGTAATTATTATTTTTATCGTTAAATGCAACAATTTTATACCATCCTTGTTTTAAATATTTTAACTTAAAATAGCCATCTGTATTGGTTTTGCCGATAAAATCGGGATTTTTTTTAAAAATTACGCTGTCGGATGTGTCGGAATATAAATTAACTGAAAAAAGTGCTTCTGGTTTATTGGTTAAAGCATCTAAAATTCTGCCTGATGTAGATAATGAATCAATATTTTGTCCCGTAGAAAACACATATGTCAAATCGGAAGCAGGATTACCTTCGGTTAAATCTACAATAGCATCGGCAAAATAAAATTGATAAGTAGTGTTTTGTAATAAGGTGTCGTTTATTATTAAAGTAAATGCTTTTGGTTTTTGTTTAATATGAAGATTATGTTTTAGTGGTGGCGATACTAACAATTTTTGTTGTAACGATCGAATTTGAATAAACTCGTTAAAAACAAATTTTATTTGTTTTGGAGTAATATTTATAGATTTTAAAGGGGGAGTTACATATATAAGTTCAGGCGGCAAATTATCGCGTTCACCACCAGTTAAAGGCGATTGGCTTGCACAACTAGATAAGATTAATAAAAAAACTAAAATATTTAAAAGCCAAATATTCACGAAGCAAAAGTAAACGAAAATTTTTATTATGGTATATATATTTATACATAAAAATAAAAAAGGCTACTCTTCGTAAAAAGAATAGCCTCCTTTTAATGTTGTAATAAATTTTAGAAGTGGAATAACATGTAAATATTGCCACCAAAATTGTCTGTGTCGAACCCCATAAATCCTCCACCAGCAATTTTTTGCTCAACTTGTTTTGTTGTATTGTTTAAAAAGTCCCATGATTCGGTAGAAACTTTGCCATTTCCTTGTGTTAAAAGTGATAATCCCCAACCGAATTCACCACCAACAGAAAATTTAGGTGCAATAAAATATTCAACGCCTGCAAAAGCACGAAGTCCTATACCTATTGTTTTTCCGCTGCTAAATTTTGTAATTCTAGAACTTGGTGATAAAACATTAGGATCAGCAGGATCAAAGTCAGTCATAGTTGGAGTTGTGTTGCTCGATGAAAAAGCGTTTCCGTAAGTAAAGTTTTTACTACTACCAGCAAATAAAATTTGTGCTTCGGCACCATAAAAGCCTTGTAAACGCGATATTCCACGACGTTTTTCCATCCCAACTCCTAAAATAATATTAGTATTCGCATACTTCGCTTTATCTTCAACAGTAACTAAGGGGTCTGTTTGCCCATCTTGTTGCACGAAAATTTTATCAGTTGTTGAAGTTAAACCAATACGAACATTTGCGCGAAAAGCAGTTTGAGCATCTAAATAATACTTTGCAAAAATTGCATTGTTATTATCAACAAAGTTCCACGAACTTGGATCATTGAAAGCAGCTACACTGTTTATTTTAATCAAATTGCCAAAGAAATTAAAAATTGGTGTAGCATCAATTCCTATAACATAATCGCCAGCAGCTGGCAAAATAGGAACTCCTTGCTTATTTTTTAGCTCTTCCTGAGCATTTAATAATGTTACAAAAAACATTACCGAAAGTAAAAACGTTAATTTTTTCATAATAATATTATTTTGGTTATAGGAGCAAAATTATATTATTTATTTATTAAAATTTTAGAGATAAATTTTTTTAAAAAAAAGTCATGTTAATAACTTAATATAATAAATTGAATAATAATAATGTAAACGAATATATTATATCAAATTTTGTTGAAAAATTTCTAAAAAAGCAATATTTTCTACATGACTTGTATGTGGAAACATGTCAAAAGATTGATAATGAACAACTTTGTATAGGTTGCTTAACAAATTTATATCGCGAGCTTGTGTAGCAGCATTGCAACTTACATAAATAATTTTTTTTGGTGATAATTGTAATATTTTATTTAATACATTCTGGTGAACTCCTGCTCTCGGTGGATCTAAAATTATAGTGTCGGGTTTATTAAAACGTTTAATTTCTTCTGATATAATAATATCTTTTACATCGCCCGAATAAAAATTAATATTGTTTATTTTATTTGCTTTGGCATTATTTATTGCATCTCTCACGGCTTCATCAACATACTCAATTCCGATAACATGTTTAGCTTTTTGTGCTAATAATAAACTTATTGTCCCAATACCACAATAAAAATCGTAAACAATCTCTTTATCCGTCAAGTTTGCCCATTCGAGTACTTTTTCGTATAAAAATAATGTTTGAGAATAATTTACTTGCATAAATGCTTTTGGACCGAAGCTGAAAATCAGATTCTTTATATTTTCTGTCAGCTTTTCGTTGCCATACATAAGTGTTAAAGGCACATTTTCTAACGAATCGTTTAATTTTTCGTTAACAGCAACATAAAACGAAATTACTTGCGGGAATTGTGCTTTTACTTTTTCAACTATTAACTTAATCCATTTATTGTGAAAATATTTGACAGAAAGAATAATCATAAATTCATTTTTCGAATTGTTTCGTATGATAAGGTTTCTTAGGAAGCCCTCATGAGTTTTAGAGTTATAATATGGCATATCATGCAATATTGCCAACTTTTTTATGTAATTTCTAATTTCGTTCGATGGCGAAGGTTGTAAAAAACATTCTTCTATGTCAAGAATTTTATCAAAACGTTTAGGAACATGAAAACCTAATACGGGCAAATTCGAATTGTCAGATTGTGTATACCATTTTTGAGTTGAAAATGTATATTCGAGCTTATTTCTATAAAAATACAACTCTTTACTCTTTTGAATAGGATGGTGTGGAGCAAATATTTTTCCTATTCTTTCAAATTGATCAACAACTTGTTTTTCTTTAAATATCAATTGCGATTCGTAAGACAAGTGTTGCCATTTACATCCGCCACAAACTCCAAAATGTTTACATTTTGGAAAAACTCTATTTGGCGATGGTTCTAATATTTTTTCTAACTGTGCTTCGAAATAGCGTCTTTTTTTTGAAATTGCTTTTATTGAAACCCTGTCGCCTGGCACAACATTAGAAATAAAAAACACTTTATCTTCTGAACGAGCAATACCTTTGCCTTCAACTGTTATATCAATAACTTCTATTTCAAATGTTTGTCCAGAAAGTTTTGTTCTACTCATTCAACAAAAAAGGTTTTAAAACTGTCAAACATTCGTTCCAAATCATTGATGTTGCACCCCATATAATAACATTATTTATTGAAAAACATCGAACTTCGTAGTATAAATTATCTTGTTCGATAACGCTTGTTGTTAGTATTTCTGGTTTGTAAAATCTTTGACGTGAAAAGTGTGTAATGCACTTATTTCTTTAAAATTAATATTTACATTATCGAAATTCTTGCAATAAAAAACAAAAGGGTAAACTAAAAACTGACTTACAGGAATATAAAGCGGTGATAATTTTCCTACATACTCTAAATTTTCTTTTATTATACCAATTTCTTCATAAATTTCTCTATATGCAGTTTCAATAAGTTCTTTATCTTTTATGTCTCTTCCACCACCAGGAAAAGCCATTTGACCACTATGAGGTCCTCCATCATTAGTTCTTTCAATAAATAAAACTTTTAGCAGCTTGTCTTTACTAAAAAGAATTATACCTACAGCAGCATCTTGCTTGCTTGTATTGTTTTTTTTAAGCTGTTCATCGCGAAATGGAGGACACATAATTTTTTGAGCAGTCCAACCTGGTAATGGATAAGATAATGCTAATTTTAATAAAGATGCTTCTATCACTATTTATGAAATTTTCTTAAAAACTCTTCAACTTCTGGAACACCACCTTGGTAAACAAGATATCCGTTATAAGGCTCTCTTCTTGTAATATCATCGTTAATAGGAGTAAGCATAAGTTTTTTTACCTCTTCGTGATGGTTGGTTTGACCTAATACCCAACCTAATTTTATGTAAGCTGTTTCTGGTAGCATATTTTCTGCAGGAACAACTCCTTTTGCCATTAAGTCTCTTCCTGTATCGTAAACATACATATGACAATAACCGTACAAAGTTTGAACTGTCATATAAATATGAACACCTTTTTTTGTAGCTCTTTCAATTGCAGGATAAAGCGGTTTGTTTACGTGTCCTAAACCAGTACCAGCTATTACTATTCCTTTATATCCATTATCAACAAGCGAATCAATAATGTCGGGCTGCATATTGGGATAATAGTAAACTAAACTTACTTTCTCTTCAAAATAAGGTTTAATAATAACATTTTTATCTTTTCGGCGATGGTTATATGCTTTTTTAATAGGTTTTACTCCATCTTTTCTTGAAACAGTAGCTAAAGGTGTATCACTTAATGTTCTAAAAGTTGAACGATAAGACGAATGCATTTTACGAACTCTTGTTCCACGGTGTAAAAAACCGTATTCATCGCTTGTAGGACCAAACATACATACCAGAACTTCGGCAATATCTCCATGACCAGCTGTTGTGGCAGCATGAATAAGATTTAATGCGGCATCGGATGAAGGACGATCGCTTGACCGTTGTGAACCAACCAGCACAATAGGGACTGGCGAATTTTGAACCATATATGTTAATGCTGCAGCTGTATGACTCAATGTATCGGTGCCGTGACCAATTATTATACCATTTATACCGTTTTCTATCTCTTTTCCAATGGAAATAGCTAACTTTTTATATTGTTCTGGCCCCATATTTTCGCTAAATACAGCAAATAATTTTTCTGTCGAAATATTACAAATATCGGCTAATTCGGGTACTGCTCCATATAATTCTCCAGGTGAAAATGCAGGAATAACTGCCCCTGTTCTGTAATCTAAACGCGAAGCAATAGTTCCACCTGTTCCGAAGAGTTTTACATAAGGATTTTTAGGGTTAATAGGGAATTCTTTTTCAGGAATTTTATAATGTGCTTCTTTGTATCCTATTTCTTGCATGCTTTTTATTGTAGTAACATCAATACCTATGTTGTAACCAGTAGAAACTTTTAATACAATATGCAAATCGTCGTCGTTTTCGGCACGTGGTAATATAGTTCCTCTAAATTCACCGCGACTTGTTTTTATGACAGCTTGTCCCCAAACTCTTACCTGAAAAGTTTTTAAAATTTCTAATGCAAGTCCTTTATATCCTTTAAAAATATCTTCTGTCATAATTTAAAGTTCTATTTGTTGATAAATTTCTTCTAATAAAACGTTTCCTATAGCCTGATTTCGAATTTTACCCATTATCCAATGAGGCTTAAGATGAGCTTTTTTATTTTTTTTAGGAATAAATTTATTTTGAAGTAATTTAACTGATGCTATTATGTCGTCTTTACTTCGCTGCTGAAATTTTAAATTTAACAAAATACTTTGAAAGTCCATTTCGGGATGCAAATAAAGCTCTTTAATAATTACATAAGCTAATTGGACTTGTAAATTATTTTCTTTTAAAAATTTAAACATATCATATACCTGCGAATACTTAAAATTACTTTTAATTTTGTATTTACCTTGAATATTTTTTAATCGTTGTGCTAATAAAGTAGCAACAAATCGTGGTGATATGTTTAAATCATTGTATATTTTTTCAATAATGGGAGACAAATTATTCCTTAAAATAAGCTGCTG
The DNA here is from genome assembly GCA_037445415.1 of Bacteroidota bacterium. GTDB lineage: Bacteria > Bacteroidota > Bacteroidia > Bacteroidales > GWA2-32-17 > Ch61. The sequence continues at coordinate 734 of JBBIKO010000091.1, read as the reverse complement.
ATATCTTTTATTAAGTGGCACAGGTAATTTTTGTGCAATATTTTCTATATATTGATTGCTAAGTGGGATTGGAGCAGAATCTGTATCAGGATACATTCTATCGGGACCAGGTAATACGCGTTCAAAAATTGTAGTACCGTTCGATAAAGCTTTTCTTGTTTCATTCGGAACACCTTTAAAAGCAAGTTTACAACGCTCTTCTATTGTTTCTAAAGCTGTAGAAATATCATCAGAAGGTCCCCAGAACAACAAAAATGCATCTTGTGGCTGAACATTTAACAATGAATAAATTTGTTGAAAATCTGAAAAATAATTTGTATTTTCTATATCTTCGTCGGAAATCATGTTTGGTTGCTCTAAGCAGGCTATTACTTTTAAACGTTCACTTATTTCGTTTGCAAAAATACGCCCTGGCTGAGTAAAATGAGATAATATGCCACGGAAAAAAGGAAGTTTTACAGCATATAATTTATAATTATACGAAAGAACATTTAAAATTGGTTGATAGGTAAATTTAAAGTTATGAGAATTTATTTCAACAAATTCTATTTTCCAGTTTTGTATATCTTGGACACGTTGTAAAAGTTCGTCTCTAATGTGCAGTAAAGCCCATTGTCTGAAACATTCGTTGTGCGTAAGTTCAGGGATCAACTTATTATGCGATACCCCTTTTATTTCTACACGTGTACCTCCTTTGCAACTAACATTTACATCTTGTCTCGAAGACCCTATTC
>JBBIKO010000090.1:0-7231 GCA_037445415.1 Bacteroidota bacterium | reverse complement strand
GTACCAACACCATGTCTTAGTGGTTCTTTTGAAGGTGAAGTAGAAGATTATTTGATTTTTATTAATAATGGCACACATTGTTCAAATGGAGTAAAAGATGCCGATGAAACCGGGGTAGATTGTGGAGGAGCAAATTGTGTACCATGTAGTGCAAATTATTGGCCAACCAATACAGGTATGAATAATGTTGCTACTGACTTTTCCGAAGATGTTTATGGCGATAGCTGGGTAGCAGGAATACCTGTAAATGCCGGTGAATCATACTTTTTGTTGATAAACAATTGGTCTCCGGGAGCTAATGGCTTTGACATAGTCTGGAATTTTACTGAAGGTGGAGCTATGGATTGTTCTATTTTACCTGTTGAATTATTAAATTTTGAAGCAAAGTTAGTTAATAATTATGCTGAATTACATTGGGAAACACTTTCAGAAATAAACAACGATTATTTTACAGTAATGAAATCAACAGATGCTATTATTTATAAATCTATAGGTGTTGTTGATGGTGCTGGAAATTCAAATTCACTTAAAATTTATTCATTTAAAGATGAAGAACCAATTACTCAAACTACTTATTACAGACTGAAACAAACTGATTTTGATGGAAATTATAATTATTCGGAAGTTATAGCTTTATCACCTCAAAAACCATTACAGCATATTCAAAACATTAATATCTACAACGACATAAACGAAGGAAGTATTATTGTTTCATTTACTGGACTTCCAAATACTAAAATCAATTATTTAATAGTAGATGCAGTAGGTAAAAGCATTAAACATGGGCAAATTGTTATTAACGAAAATGCACTTGGTAAACTTAAATTATCAACAAACGAATTCTCTAATGGAGTTTATAATATAGTAGTTGATGATGGTTATAATACATTTAAAGAAAAATTTGTAATTGTTAAATAAGAAAGATATATTTTTATCGTGTTAACAGCTTAATTGCTAACAGATCATTGTTATAAATATTTTGTAGTTTTAATGATTCTTAATGAATTGTTATTTAAAATCGTATAAAGTGTTTGAAATTATTTTTACTTTGTCGTTATTTTTAAGTTTTTTGCTTAAAATATTAAAAGGTCCTTTAACAACTTCGTCGTTTTCATTTATTCCATGTTTAATGTATATCCATTGATCATCTTGAATTCCTGTTTCAACAGCAATTAACTCAACAGTTTTGTTAGGTTTAATTTTAAAAACACATTCAATCAGCTTCTTTTTTTGTTTTGATGTATTGATGCTATCTCGATTATTGAATATTGAGTCGGGTCGCGTTGTTACAGCTTGAATAGGGACAGCTAAAACATTATATTCAGTTTTTGTATGAATATCAACAGTAGCAGACATTCCAGGACGAAAAGGGTATTTGTTAAATGAATTTACCAACTTTTGATACGATTCAGGTAAAATTCGAATTTTTATTTCATAACTTGCTACTTGATCAGTACTAACAGCAGAAGTCAAATTAGGATTAGTTATTGAAGAATTTGATATAGAAGTTACAATTCCTTTAAAAATATCGTTAGTATAAGCATCAACTTCAATATATGCAGTGTCGTGCATATGAATTCTAACTATATCGTTTTCATTAACTGTAACAACTACTTCCATTACATTTAAGTCGGCTATTCTCATCATTTCTGTTCCTGCCATTTGCATTGTTCCTACAACACGTTCGCCTAATTTAACATTTAACTTCGAAACAGTACCCGACATAGGAGCATAAATATTTGTTTTGACTAAGTTGGCATTTGCTTCATTTAGTGAAGCTTCTGCACTTTTTACAGTAAATTCAGCTGCAAAAACTGACTGTCGCGCAGCTTCAACATCTGCTTTTGCCATTTTATATGCCGATAGCGAATTATCGTATTCGGCTTGAGAAATAGCACCCTGGTCAAAAAGTTTTTTGTTACGATTGTATGTTAGTTCTGTTTGAGCAAATTGAGCTTCTACTTGTGCAAGTCTTGCTTTTGCATTTCCTAAATTTGCTTTTGCTGACTCAAGCGAAGCTTCCATTCGTTGAAGTGACGAAATATATACATCTGGTTTTATTTTTGCTAATAACTGACCTTTTTTTACTTCATCGCCTTCTTTTATAAGCAATTCTACTATCTCTCCCGAAACATCGGAACTTATTTTTACTTCTATCTCTGGTTGTATTTTCCCGCTTGCAGTAATAATTTCAGTTATTGTTAGTTTTGTGGCCTTTGCTGTTTGTACTTCGTAAACATTCCCTTGTTCTATTATTCCAATTTGAGGTCCTACAATTGCTACTACAATTAAAATAATAACACCAGAAAGAAGCCAAATCCAAATTTTTTTAAATCTCATAAAGTTAAAGTTTTAGCGGTTTCCCCGAATAAAAGTCGAGTACCTTTATTTTAAAAATATATTCATATTTCGATTTAATTAATTCAGATTGTGCTCTAATTAAGTTTGTTTTAGACAGATTAAAATCATAAGTACTTGCTAATCCGACATTAAATTTTTGTTCAATATATTTAAATGATTCGCTTGCAGCTTTTTCTGTCTTTTTTGCTGCCATATATTTTTTATATGCTGATAATGCATCGTTATATGCTTGCTGTACTTCTTTTAGTAACTGTTTTTTTGTTAACTCATAATTATATTTTGATTGCAAGGCACTAATTTTTGCAGAGCTTATAGCATAATTAGCTTGCCAATTGTTGAATATAGGAATAGTTAAATTTATAGTTAAACTTTTGCTATTATTATCATTTAATTGTTTCTGAAAGTCGGCTGTTTTATAGTTGTATTTTAGGTTGTAAGAATAAACAGGATATTGATTGCCATTGCCATCAATAGTATATCCACTAATATAAGGAGTATCCCACGAAAGATCTGATATTTCTTTTCTTTGCGATGAATATCCAGTAGCATACGATGCACCAAGCGAAATTCTTGGGCTGCGATATCCTTTTGCTGCCAGATAACCTTTTTCGGCAGCTTCCATTTTATACTCTGAACCGAGAATAGCAGGCATAAATTGTACTGCTTCGTTGTAAACGTATTCAATCGAAATAGGAGGCATTATTGTATCTGGATCAGAGAGATTTGGCAATTCTATATCTAAACTGTCGTCTAAGTTTAATTCTAATAATTGAAAGAGATTTAATTTTGCTATTTCTAAATTATTTAATGCAATTACAACCTGCATTTCGTCTGAAGCAAATTGCGATTCCATTTCCAAAACTGTACCTTTTGAAACAGTACCTGCATCTAAAAGTTTATTTGTTCTTTCAACTTGCATTTTAGATAAATCTCGTTGATATTGAGCTACGTTTAAAAGCTCTTGTGCCAAAATAATTTGTAAAAATGTGGATGTTACACTTAATAAAATATCTGTCTGTATTTTTTGATAGTCTTTTTCGGTAGCGTTTTGCAAGTAATAATTTTGGCGTAAAGTGTTTATATTTTGAAATCCACTGAATAAAGTCCAGTTGGCAGATACAGAAAAATTGTTTGAACGAACATTTTCTTCTGCAAATTCATTTGTTAAAGGGTCTATTGTTCTTCCGAGCGTGTATCCTTGATTTGCATTGGCATTAATTGAAGGCAATAATTGCATTTTACTTTTCAAATATTGTTCTTTAGATTGTTCGTATATTAAATTTTGAATTTTTATTTGTAGGTTGTTCGACATGGCATACATTATACATTGCTCAAAAGTAAGTTTTTTTGTTTGTGATAAAACAACCTGTTTGTTAGATAAAAATAGAATTAACGTAAATAATAATCTAAACATAAAAATTTTATACATATTTCGTGTAAAGATATATAATTAAATCAATAACTTTTTTTCGTCTTTAAAATTTAAAAATGAATACTGTTTTTCTAATAACTGAATCTTTGCTAACAAACTACTTTTAAATGCAGCATAAGTTTTAGATTCAAAAAACATAGGGCGATGTTTACAACTATTTATAATGTTTTTAATTTCATTATAAATATTTCTTGTATTTTCGTCAAAAGCTCTGTCAATCAATCTGTTCCAGACATATTCAATTCCTACGTCTGAAGGATGTATTAGGTCTGATGCATAGTAACGATAATCTCTTAGTTCGTCCATAAATATTTCGTATGAAGGGAAATAGTATAAGTCTGTAATTTTATTACGTATTTTGTGTAAGGCTGTGAATAATAGAGATTTACTAACTTGATTTTCAAAAGCTCCGTATTTCAAATATCTTACGGGACTTATTGTGATAACAATCTTTGTTTTTGTATTAAAATTATTTATCAAAGATATAGTTTTATCAAAATAATTATATATCTCATCGAAGCTCAATATACGATTATTAAATTCGTAAGAAGGTTGTTTGTGGCAATTAGCTACAATTTTATTCGTTTTTTTATGTTCGTAAATATATGATGTTCCAAAGGTGATAAAAAACCAGTCAACATCTTTTAGAAAAAGATTTGATGTTTCGATAAGTTGATTTATTTGCTCAATCAATTCATTTAATTTTAATCCTGCTAGCGAACTATGAAAATCAAACGATTTATAAATATCTTCGTCTAAAAAAAAATCGTTTTCATCAACATATTGTTTGTTTATAATTCGTGAAATATTTTGATATATTGAGACAGGATTATACATTGTGCCAAAAGGGTTAGATAATACAATAAATTTGTATGTTTTAAAATACTTAGCTATTTCGTCGGAAAAGCATGAGCCTATAAAAAAAATTTTATCGGTATATTGAATTTTTTGTTTAAATGGTTCTATGTGTAACTTAGTGTAGAACATTATTTTTTATTTTTTGAAGTTTTTATTGCCAGTTTTACAGCTTTTTCCGCATTAACAATACCACCGCTTACGCACAATTCATTAAATTTTACTTTTGATATAAGCTCTTTGTTGTTTTTATTAGGAAGCATAACTTTTATATTTTTAACATTTGTAACAGATTTCATTATTATATCTTTGATTTCGTAAGGCGAAAGTTCTGGGAAATAAGACATTAGGAGTGCTGTAACACCTGTAACTACTGGAGCAGCAGCACTTGTGCCATTAGATAAAGAAAAACGATTCTCAGGGCTTGTTGAATATACTTGAACACCAGGAGCAAAAATATCAACCGTTTTCTTACCATAATTGCTAAAATAAGCAGGAATGTTATCTTTTTTATTTTGAGTAGATGCTCCTACATTTAGCCATAATTCAGAAATTTTATTTCCATTCAAATCGTAAATAGACGGATAACGTGGGTTTTCATCGTTGTTTTCACCTTCATTACCTGCTGCATGAACAATTAATACCCCCTTTTTTGAAGCATATCGTATAGCGTCGTCAACAAATTGTTTTTCGGGCGAATATGGTTTCCCAAAACTCATATTTATTATTTTTGCTCCTTTTCTTACAGCATATTTAATAGCCATGGCTATATCTTTGTCTCTTTCGTCGGCACCGGGAACTATTCTTAATGACATTATTTTAACATTATCAGCTATTCCGTACGAATCATTATCGTTAGTTCTGCTTGCTGCTATAATTCCAGCAACAAAAGTACCATGACTTGGTGTTGGTCCTTTAACATCAGGATTTCCATATATTGAATCGTTAATATCGTATGGATTGTCGCCTACTAAAGCGCGTATGTTTGTGTCGGGATTATAATAAGTTAAAAGTTCTTTTTTAATATTTTTCATTTCATTTTCCAGTTCTTGGACTGAAATGTTATTTTTTTTGTTTAGTAAATAATTTCCTGCAGCAATACGCAACGTATCGTTTTCTGATCGAAGTAATGCTCTAACTTCAGAATCAACAAGTTCTGATTTCTCGAAATAATTACGCAATTGCAATTCGCTGTTTATAAGTTTATCGAAATAAGCTTTTATATTTTCATACTCAAGTTTTTTTTGATTATAGTTAATAGTAACTTCTTCTTTTACTTTTAAATACAAACTGTATTCTTTTATTTCGTCATTGTTGGTTAAATCTTCAACGGTTTTATTATCGTATTTTTTTCTAAGTTTGCTGTATATTCTAGTTGATTCGTATGCCTCATTTTCAATGTTTTCGCCTTTAGAATTTCCTAAAAAGTTCCATCCATGTATGTCGTCTATATATCCATTCCCATCATCGTCTATTCCATTTAATTTTTCATCTGGGTTGCGCCACAATACAGGTTGTAAATCAACGTGGGCAGTATCTATTCCACTATCAAGTACTGCAACAACAATTGTTTGCGATTTTCGTCCTTCTAAAAGTTTATAAGCTTTATCAAGACTTATACCCAAATATTCTTCTTTATTGTCTTTTAAATGCCAGTTTTTTTGTGCAAAAATAAAGTTATAACAGAACATAATAACGATGAATAACTTAAATCTTATCATAATTCAATATTTATTAAGGTTAATCCTTTAAAAACCCAATATCTGAATTTAATTAACATAATACCTTTCGAAGGTTCCAAGCAAATTGTGTAAAAAATTAGTAATAATAAGCTTACAAACCACTTAAATGTTTCACTGGTAATTTTTGTAAATATTCCAGATTTTTCAGCTTTTATTCTTAAATGTTCGCTTACACCTACGCCAATTGACTGTTTTTTTATAAAATCTACTTTTGTTCTAAATTCTGGAACTAAATGATATATTACTAAATTTGAATGATAGAAAACCTTTTCGTTGCCTTTATATATTCTTTTGAACATATCTTTTTCTTCGCTTCCAAGCATATTTTCCCCACTTCGCCCAAGAATGGGGTTAAAATTTCCGTATTTTGCAAATAAAGAACTATGGAAAATCATATTCGAGCCTCGTGGATAAAACTTTTGTGAGAATTTTTTACTATTTTTATATGGTTTAAAGTAACCAAACAACGAACCTAAAAAATTTGTGTACCACTTAGGTGGCTTATTTTCGAAATCTAAAAGTATAGGACCACCAATTGCTTTGTAGATATGCCCATATTCTTTTATAAATTTTATTAAGTTTTTTGTATAATCGTTGCTTATGTATGCATCGTCGTCTAAAAAAACTATCCAGTCTGAGTTCGAAACTTCAATACCTTTATTTCTTGCATTTGAAAGTCCTTGTTTTTCTTCTTTTTCATATATTAAGTTTATGTATAGGTGCTGCTTTTTAAAAATATTTACTACTTCGAAAGTTGAATCGGTTGAATTATTATCTATAACAATAACTTCAAAATCGTTCCTGTTTTCAATATTTTGTTTTGTAAAAGCGTTTAAAGCAA
>JBBIKO010000089.1:3765-7276 GCA_037445415.1 Bacteroidota bacterium | reverse complement strand
ACCCCCGACCCGCTGATTACAAATCAGCTGCTCTGGCCAACTGAGCTACATCGGCAGTCAAAGAACCTTAAAATTTAGGACTGCAAAAATAATGTATTTATTTTATATTTCAAAATAGTTTTGAAAAAAAATTAAGGAGTTAAAAAATTTTTAACTCCTTAATGTTCAATCGCTTTTTTTATTTTAACGCTTTTCTTTAATTTTTTCCATTTTTCTATGTAACGCTTCGACTGTAATATCAAGTGCTTCTTCAAATGTTTTTGATTGTTTTTTTACAAAAATTGGTTCACCAGGAACATTTAATCTTATTTCGGCTACTTTGTTTTCTTTCGTTTCTGATTTTTGAAGTCGTAATGTAACATTGGCATCAATAATATATTTATAACGATTTAGAAGTTTTGACATCCGTTCTTGAATAAATTCTTCTAAACGGTAATCGGCATCGAAATGCACTGTTTGAATTTTAACTTTCATAGTAATTCCTCCGTTTTTTTTGTTAATAATATTATGTTCTCGGATGAGACTTTAAATAAACATTTTTTAATTGTTCGAAAGAATTGTGAGTGTATATTTGTGTTGCTGCTAAATTAGAATGTCCAAGCAATTCTTTTATAGCATTCAAATCTGCTCCTTTGTTCAATAATATGGTAGCAAAAGTATGTCTTATAACATGAGGACTTTTTTTGTCAATTGATGTAACTTTTGTTAAATATTGGTTAACAATTCGATAGATTAGTTTTGGGTACGTCTTTTTATTTGAATTTGTTAATATTAAATAAGGTATATTTTTTTCAGATTGTCTAAACTTTAAGTAATTCTCAATTTCTTCTTTAATAATTTTGCCAAAGGGGACTATTCGTTCTTTTTGTCTTTTGCCTATAACTTTAATTGTACCTGCTTTAAAATCAATATCGTTTAAAGTTAAATTAACGAGTTCACTTAAACGAATGCCTGTTGCAAAAAGAAGTGAAAGAACTAATTTATTGCGGTATCCTTTGAAATCATCTGAAAATTTAACTGAGGAGAAAAGTTCCATTATATTCTTTTCTTCAACGTAGCAAGGTAAACGCGATTTTTTTTTAGGTGTTATTAATTTTCTTGCTGGAATTGTATCTATTTGCATTTCTCTATTTAAGTATTTATAAAATGCTTTTAATGATGATATTTTTCTTTGTATAGAAGATGGCTGTGTGTTGTTTTCCATCAGGGATACAATCCAAGCTCTTAAATCACTTGATTTTGCCGATTCAAAAGTTTGTCCTAAAGCGATTAAAAAAGCATTACAATGCTCTAAATCGTTCAAATATGAAGTTATAGTATTATCTGAATAATGCTTTTCAAATTTCAGAAAATCAATAAACTTTTCGATGTTGCCCATTAAAGAGTAGCACATTTAACGTTTTTAACGAAAGAAAACAAAAAATGTTACGCTTAAAGATTTAGTTAACCAAAAAAATTAAGTAATTATTTCTTTGTAATAAGACCCTGCTGCAACTTTTGTATATAAATAGCACGAATAATTTCTTCGCGACGACGTACTGAAGGCTTTTTATATGCCTTACGTTCGCGTAACTTTTTCATTATTCCAGTTTTTTCAAACTTACGTTTGTATTTTTTTAAAGCTTTATCAACACTTTCGCCTTCTTTTACAGGAACTATTATCATATTTTTACATTTAATAATTTAATTTGCAAAATTATAAAATATTTTGAATATAATCAAATTTGTTATAAAACTTCTTTATTACTATCAACCATTGTTAATAACCATTGTTAATAAGCTGTTTATAATTATTATTAGAACAAATATAAAGGCGTTTTAATATAAATTAATTTTGCATTATGATAGATAATATAGAATTACTTTTAACAAAGCACATAAAAGAACGCTTATTTAACAATGGTTTTGTAATAATTCCTAACTGGGGAGCATTATACTTAGAGCCTGTTTCTGCTTATTTCGACGAAAAACATCAGCTTTTTTCCCCTCCACAAAATATAATATTTTTTAACTCAAACATAAAACAAAACGATGGGGTTTTGATTATTTCTATTGTTCAAGAAACCAACATTTCTTATTTTGGTATTTTAAAAGCAATAAAAGACTTAACATCACAATGGAATTTTGTTATTTCAAATAAAGGCAAAATATACTTAAAAGGGCTTGGTACTTTTGAACAAAATAGTACATCTATTTTATTTACTTCAGAAAGATTTTGTTTATTATCGCCTGAATATTACGGATTAAAAGAACTAACTCTTGAAAATACTAATGTTGAACACTCTATTATTTTTTCATTTCCAGAGTCACAACAAAAAGCAATTCGCAACTGGATAAAAGCAGCTATATTTATTCCTATTGCGCTAACATTTTCTTTACTGCCTTCTAAAATAAATCACTACTCATTCGAAAGTCTTGCAAGTTTCATAAAAAATGAGAAAGAAACATCTATAAGCATTGTTTCAGAAAATATCGAGAAAACATTCGACACATTAACGAATTTAAAAGTTGCTCTTAACCCTAAAATTGAAATAAATAACTTAAAATTATCTGATAATAAGCTAAATACAAACAGTCAAATAAATAAAACTGATACAAAACAAAAAACATCTAATACTATTGCTTCAAAACATTATTATATAATAATTGGTTCGTTAACAACAATGAAACAGGTTAATGAATTTCAGAAAATGCTTGAAGATAAGAAAATCACTGGCACAGTAGTTTTAAATTGCAATGGGAAATTGAGGATTGCATACAAAAAATACGAAAACCGAGGAAAAGCAAACGAATCATTAGAACAATTTAAAAAAAATTATCCTGATTTGTCTGGCTGGATTTTATATTGGTAAGCTAAAACAATTTCACGTTAAGTTCTTTTATTTCGTTATTTCTTTTTATTTTAATTTTTGCTGATTTTTCATTATCGAGTTCGTTTAAACGATTCATATAATCGTAAATATTTTTAACATTTTTTCCATTTATACTTATTATAATATCATCTTTTTTTAAGCCCCCCTTTTCGGCAATGCTGCCTGTACGAACTCCTTCAACCTTCAATCCATCTGTTGAAGCAGTAACATTAGGAATTATTCCTAAGCTAATTTTAACATCATTGTGGTTTTTAGTAGATTGTTTTAATTTTGTAGTTGAAAAGCGTATTTTTTTTGGATGATTTGCTAAATCGGTAAGTAGAACATAAACAAAATTTATTATTTGAGCCATTCCGTTAAAATTTATTTTTTCGACATCATCTGTTGGTTGATGATAGTCTTCATGTAATCCACTATGTATAAATATAACAGGAATCTCTTTTCGATAAAAACTTGCATGGTCAGATGGTCCTTCTCCATAAGGATTTTCTACAAAATTAAATGAAAACTTAGATTTATATTTTTTCAACAATTTATTAAAAACCTTTGATGTTCCTGTGCCGCTAATTGTAAGCTTTAAAGTTTTTTCGTCTAATCTACCTATCATATCGAGGTTGATAATTGCTTTAATTTTATTT
>JBBIKO010000089.1:3494-3737 GCA_037445415.1 Bacteroidota bacterium | reverse complement strand
AACAAGTTCTGTAGATCCTATTAAACCAATTTCTTCGGCTGCAAAGGCAACCCAAATTATACTTCGTTTTGGTTTAACTGTTTCATTTTGTATTATCCTCATTAATTCGAGCATGCCTGAAATTCCAGAAGCATTGTCGTCGGCACCATTAAATATTTGTTTGCTAAAATTATTATTTTGGAAATAAAATTTTTCGCCAAGATGATCGTGATGAGCTCCTACTACAATGTATTCGTCTTTTAA
>JBBIKO010000089.1:2884-3436 GCA_037445415.1 Bacteroidota bacterium | reverse complement strand
GATCTGAACCTTCGGTTATACCAATTATATTGTTGCTATATCCTTTTAAGATTTCTATGTTTATAAAAGCTTCTATTTTGCTTTTTAAAAAAACAGGTTTAAAGTAAAATTCACTATCGGCTTTTTGTTTCAATTCTTCAAATTTATAATTTTCTTTTTGGCATAGCTCTTTAAAAAAGTCGTTTGTAATAAAAATAACAGGTACAAATAATTCGTTTAAGTTGAAATAATCCTGTTCTGGCAATTCATTATTATTCAGAACAAATAAAATTCCAGCAGCTCCCTTACGATTGGCAATAGAAACCTTAGCATAATCGTTATAATAGCTTCGTGGAACACTTAAATTTTCTGGTTTGCCTACAAAAGCTATTAACCATTTACCTGTTACATCGGTTTGATAAAAGTAATCGGAGATAACAGAATCTTTTACTTTAATATATAATCCATATCCTACAAAAACAGCATTGCCTTCGAAATTTGCGTTTTTTGAATTTATCGAAGGAACAAAATCTCTTTTAAATTGAAAATTTACTTGATTTATTTTTAGTTCAG
>JBBIKO010000089.1:0-2861 GCA_037445415.1 Bacteroidota bacterium | reverse complement strand
TAATTTGCTGTAACCCTGTTTGGTTAAACAGTTTAAGTCCATTTTTTTTGAATTCATTCAAAATATAATTTTTTGTTAAAGTATCGCCTTTTGTATAAGGTTTTCTACCTAAAAAAGAATCGGAAGCCAATGTATGAACATCTTGTTTTATTCTTTCAACATTGCTTTGTGAAAAAACAACAATAAAATTGCAAAAAAAAATTATTATTAAGACTAAATTCAACATACGCTTAAAATACAATTTCTGCAAATATATAATTATTAATCAAAAACAATTATGTATTGTAACTATTCGGTTTAAAAAAATTAAAAGAATATTATTTGTCAAAATTTTTTCAAGAAAGTACTTAAAAAAATTATGGATTACTCCCGACTTCGTCACTTTTTGTAAAAAATTCGTTTTGCATTATTCATAAGTAATCATATATCAATTATATACATTTTTGTTATTTTTAAATTGTGTTTGTAGTGCCTAATTTCAAATATTTGTTTGTTTTATTTAAATAGTTTATTATTTTCACTATGTTTGTAAGAGTAAAAACTTCTCCGAATTCTCTCAGAAAAGCTTTTCAAATAGTTGATATGTTAGAACTGCTTTTTATAATGAAGAGTTAAAACATTTAAAAAACCTTGCCGAATACATCAAAGCTTCTTTAATCAGTTCTTCTATTTTTATAATTTTCTAATCTTTAATGCACCTGCAACTAAAACCATGTTCGTTAAAATATTGAGAACGACCAATTGAAGGGACACTATAATTTAATGCATAAACCCATGGATGGTATGTATAAGTAAAAATCGCCGTTGAGGTCCAGAAATAGGCACTTTGTCCGAAATCTTCAAAAATACCATGCCAGCTGTCTCCTCCAGGCAATGCAGAAAATCCTGATGAATTTGTAGCGCCTGCATTAGGTGACCACCAATAATTAGTACAATTCATTTTAAGCTCTCCTCCCCCAAAAGGACTTATTCCGAGATTAGAATTATATTGAAATGTTCCCCCAACAGCATTTGCAAGTGTAGTCCATTCATAATGTGAAGGGATATGCCAACCATTTGGACAAAGTCCTTTGATGGGTTGTGAGCATGCGTCATTAGGTGGAGCACCAAAACCATTACATGGTGTAGCACCCTGCATGAGGTTTGACCATTCGTATAATCCCCCTAATGGACAAGATGGATCTTCGTTCCCATTTATATCCATACAAAATTTGGTGCCTGGTTGTTGATAATAAGAAATAGGTGCATATGTTCCTGTATTTAAGTTTTCTGCCATCCACCACTGATTTCCAATTTTAACGATAGCATAACTTTGTCCGTCTGAATCAATACAGGGGAAAAAATCAAAATCTACGATTTGATTTTGAGTAACTTGTAAAATTTTTACTGTTTTATGTATTCCTGATATTCCCATAAGTTTTAAGATATCGCCTTCATTATATTCCATTGTAACCAGAGACTTAGTTTCTTGAGCACTTCTAATATTTTCAACAAATTCTATATCTGAACAGATGTGGACTTCTGTTATTACTAAGTTACGTGAATAATCTTCATTAACCGATATTACTTTTTTAGTGAGTTTCGTGTCAGGAGTTATGATTTCAACTATATATATACCTTTTGAAAGTCCTTCTATTTTAAATATTTCATTACTATATTTTGATTTAAACTCTTTTTTTAAAATCAATTTTCCAGAAATAGAATATATGTTTATTAAAATATTATCTATCTTATTGTATGAAACTAAATAAAGAATGTCATTAAAAGGATTAGGATATGTATAGAAATTAAGATTATTCGTATTATCTTTTAGGCTGTTGGTCCCATCAAGAAATAAAACATCATTTCCTTGTAGTTCTACCGAGGTACATTGAGTAATGTTTTCAACAAAAACATAATCTAAATTGTAATTGGGATTATTACTTGTAAAACTTAGGTAATAATTTTGTGAATTAAGCAAAAGACTAACTAAAAGAAATATTAACATTATTAGACTTTTCGTTATGCTTAATGAATTTTGAGACAATTTTTTAAAAAGAATTAAAATGAATAAATTATATAAAGTTTTCATTATTGATTTATTTAAAAACAAAATTAAGTTGAATTTTGTAATATTACAAATATTTAAAATGTTATATGTAAAAAAATTTTGCTTTTATATAATTTTTTTATGATTTATTAAAAATAAAATCAGTGACTCATAAAAAATGAACCTATGCAAAAAAGCATCTGAAATAGCAATTTTATTATTATAAATTTTGATTTAATAGATACTTTTCCAAAATTAACTTTAAGATTATATAATCCTTTTGAAAATTCTTGATACCCGTAAATTAATATATTATTTTTTCTGATAATTTCTAGTTCATAATACAACTAAAAATTATTAAGTTTCATCGAAAAAAAAATTATAATAAGGTTCCAACAAAAATAGTCCAAAAAAAATGAAATTTTTATTTAAAAAATAAAAAAGGATGATTTATATTAGCAACTGCAAATGAATGCAATTTTAAAATATCAAATTATCGTTGTTACAAAACGTATCTTTTTAAATGTAAAAGAAAGAGATAGATTTTAATTTATAAGTTTTCATTTTTTCTGATAAAAAATTTAAAATTTAAAAAAATATGGAATTACCTTATGCAGAACCATTTAAAATTAAAATGGTAGAAAGTATCAAAAGATCTTCGCCTCAAGAACGCGAGCAATGGATTAAAGAAGCTCGCTACAATTTGTTTAATTTAAGAAGTGATAAAGTGTTTATCGATTTGCTTACCGATAGTGGCACAGGTGCAATGAGCGATAGACAATGGTCAGAGCTTATGTTGGGCGATGAAAGTTATGCTGGCGCAAGTTCGTAT